>JBIHZO010000109.1:0-9279 GCA_044231405.1 Cypionkella sp.
ATTTCGGGCGGCGTGATTTATGCGGGCACGGCTGCTGGTCGCACTGTGGCGATTGCCACCCAGACCGGCCTGCGGCTGTGGACAGCGAATGAGGGCGCCTTGAACCCGCCGCTGGTGGTGGGCGGGTCGGTCTTTGTGGTCAATGACGAGGCGCGTCTGGTGCGGTTGGATGCCGCCACGGGGGACGTGATCTGGGCGGCGGAGATGCCCTATTACACCAAGGACAAGGCCAAAAACCGCAAGGCGATTTCGGCCCACTATGGCCCTGTTCTGGCGGGCAAGCGGATCGTCGTGGCGTCGGGTGACGGCGCGCTGCGGCTGTTTGATCCGACTAACGGCGCTTTGGTTGCCACGGCTGATATTCCCGGCGGCGCGGCATCTGCGCCCGCGCTGGCGCAGGGGTTGTTGTTCGTGGTGGGCGGTAACGGACAACTTCACGCTTTCCGTTAAGCGCGCAGACGTGTATGGGGACAGCTTATTTATGTCCGGACGCCTGAAATGAGCTTTACCCTTGCGATCGTTGGCCGCCCTAATGTCGGCAAGTCAACGCTGTTCAACCGCCTTGTCGGGCGCAAACTGGCGCTGGTCGATGACCAGCCCGGCGTGACCCGTGACTTGCGTGAGGGCGATGCCAAGATTTTCGACCTGCGCTTCACCGTGATCGACACGGCCGGGCTTGAGGAAGTCACTGACGACTCGCTGCAAGGGCGCATGCGGCGTCTGACAGAGCGTGCTGTCGATATGGCCGATGTCAGCCTGTTCCTGATTGATGGCCGCGTGGGCGTGACGCCTTCGGACGAGACTTTCGCCGATATCTTGCGCAAAAAAGGCGCGCGGGTGATCTTGGGTGTGAACAAGGCCGAAGGCAAGGCCGGGGACGCGGGCGCGATCGAAGGCTGGAGCCTTGGCCTTGGCGAGCCGATCCGGCTGTCTGCAGAACATGGCGAAGGCATTGACGATCTCTACCGGCTGCTGCTGCCCTTGCAGGGCGAGTTCGCGGCGCGTGAGGCCGAGAACACGCCTTTGACCGAAGTGGATGTGTCCGAGGAAGAGGCCGAACTAGAGGTTGATGTCGAGGCGTTCCGCCCAACGGTGGCCAAGCCGCTTCAGATCGCGGTGATCGGTCGTCCGAACGCGGGCAAGTCAACGCTGATCAACAAGATTCTGGGCTATGACCGCCTGCTGACCGGGCCGGAACCGGGCATCACCCGCGATGCGATTTCGATCAAGGCGGAATGGCAGGGCACCCCGATCAAGATTTTCGACACGGCGGGGATGCGCAAGAAAGCCCGGATCAACGAAAAGCTGGAAAAGCTGTCGGTTTCTGATGGCATCCGCGCGGTGCGCTTTGCCGAAGTGGTGGTGGTGCTGCTGGACGTGGAAATTCCGTTTGAAGTGCAGGATTTGCGCATCGCGGATTTTGCCGAAACCGAAGGCCGCGCGGTGGTGATCGCCGTCAACAAATGGGATCTTGAGGACGAAAAGCAGGAAAAGCTGGCCGAGCTGAAAGAGATGTTCGAACGCTCACTCCCGCAGTTGCGCGGTGCGCCGATGATTACGGTGTCAGGCAAGACCGGCCGGGGGCTGGACCGTCTGCACGACGCGATCATCAGCGCCCACGCGGTGTGGAACAAGCGGATCACGACCAACCGGCTGAACACCTGGCTGGGAGCGATGGTCGAATCGCATCCGCCGCCGGCTCCAGGCGGCAAGCGGATCAAGCTGCGCTATATGACGCAGGTGAAACAGCGCCCGCCGGGCTTTATCGTGATGTGCAGCCACCCCGACGAACTGGCCGACAGCTATCGTCGCTATCTGGTGAACGGTTTGCGCGAACATTTCGACATGCCGGGCACTCCGATCCGGCTGACCTTCCGGTCGCAAGCCGACAAGAACCCGTTCCGCAACCCGAAATTCCACACGCCCAGCCGTTTGCGCAAGCACAAGGAAAAGAACACCGGGCAGTGATATCTGGCTATGGTTTCAAAGGCCCCGGTCGTCCCGGGACCTTTTTCATGCCCGCAGCAGCAGGGCGAGTGTGGTCAGCGTCATGATCGCAGCCCCCGCAATGGCGGCATAAGCGACGGTTGGGTTTGCACCCCAATTCACCGCGATCACCCCGACAATCGCCCAGACCACGGTGGCACCATAGACGGGCATCGTGGGGCGGCGGGTCTGCACTGTCAGGGCGACGCCCAGCACCACGGCCAGCATCAACAGCGCGCTGCCGGTGTCAGTCAGCACCCCATACCCCGCCAACAACACCCCGGTTGAAACGGCGCTGGCGGCGGTCAGCCAGCCCGCAAAGATCGCGGTCGGTGCAGCCAGCAGCCAGCGGTCTTGCACCGGGTCCGCCCGCAGGTAGGCGATCAGCGCGAAGGCCGCCATCAGCAGGATCGCGGCTTCCGCCAGCAATGGCGCGGTGGTGGCAATGGCCAGCCAGACCGCCCCAAGGACCGACGCCAGCAGCAGCGGCAGGGCCACGCGCACAAACGCCGGATCGTCGCGACGGCGCAGCAGCCCAAACCCCGCATGGACCAACAGCCACCCGTAGATCAGGCCCCAGATCGCAAAGGCATAGCCTGCGGGCTGGATCGAAGGGCGCTCGACCCTCACCGGAAACAGTCCCGGATCATAGCCTGTAAAGGGCGGCGTCAGGGCCGGGGCTGCGACAAAGGCAAGGGCTGCCAGAACGAGGGCGGGCTGGATGATGCGTTTCATACTTGTTTAACGCTGATTCTGCAAAACCGGATCATTCAAGCGCCCCACTTGCCCCGATGCGCGTCTTGCCGCCCAGATAGGGGTGCAGCACGGCAGGCAGATCGACCGAGCCATCTGCTTTCTGCCCGTTCTCCAGCACCGCGATGAGGCAGCGGCCCACCGCCAGTCCCGAGCCGTTCAGGGTGGCCACAAAGTCCGGCTTGCCACCGGGTGCCTTGAAACGAGCGTTCATGCGGCGGGCCTGAAACTGGCCGCAGGTGGACACACTCGAAATCTCGCGGAATTTGTTCTGGCCGGGCAGCCATGCCTCCAGATCGTGGGTTTTCTGCGCTCCGAACCCCATGTCGCCGGTGCACAGCACGATCGTGCGGTAGGGGATTTCCAGCTTTTCCAGAATGGCTTCGGCGCAAGCCGTCATGCGGTCATGTTCTGCCAGCGCCATGTCGGGCGTGCAGATCGTCACCATCTCGACCTTTTCGAACTGGTGCTGGCGCAGCATGCCAGAGGTGTCTTTGCCCGCAGACCCCGCCTCGGACCGGAAGCACTGGCTGTGCGCAGTCATGCGAAGGGGCAGGGTCGCCAGATCCAAGACGTCGCCCGCGACCGAATTGGTCAGGGTGACTTCGGACGTCGGGATCAGCCACCAGCCGTTGGTGGTTTGATAGCTGTCCTCGGCGAATTTCGGCAGTTGGTTGGTGCCATACATCGCCTCTTCTTTCACCAGAACCGGGGTCCACATTTCGGTCAACCCGTGGTCATCAATATGGGTGTCCAGCATGAACTGCGCCAAAGCGCGATGCACCCGCACAACCGCACCTTTCAGCACCACAAAGCGCGCGCCCGACAGTTTGGCCGCCGTTTCAAAATCCATACCGGGTTTGACGCCCGCAATGTCGAAGTGCTCTGCCGGGGTGAAGTCGAACTGCCGTGGCTGGCCATGGCGGCGGATTTCGACATTGCCATCCTCGTCCGCACCATCGGGCACTTCGTCCAGCGGCAGGTTGGGGATGCCCATCAGCAGCGCGCGCAGATCGCGGTCAAGACTGTCTGCCTCGGCGGTCAGGGCAGAGACAGAGGCCTTCAGATCGTTCACTTCGGCGCGGATGGCATCAAAGGTGGCGGTATCACCGGCGGCCTTGGCGGCCCCGGCACGTTTGGAAGCGGCATTCTGCGCGGCCACAGCGGTTTCAGACGCCAAAATCCGCGCCCGCCGCGCCTCGTCCAGCGCCAGCACTTGTGCCGACACACCCGACAAGCCGCGCCGGGACAAAGCCGCCTCAAACGCTTCGGGATTTTCGCGGATGGCGCGGATGTCGTGCATTTGGGGCCTCATCGGGTTGGGATTGGCGGGGTTATGCCCGATTTGCGCGGGCGAGGGAAGCCGTTCACCGGACATGCGAAACGCATCGTTTCCGCATCAAACACTTTGAACAGGGCGCAAATTGGTCTAGAAATCCAGTGTGGTCTGGAGAGACTGGCATGACAACACCAACGCAGGGCGCAAAACCCGGCTACAATCGTGCATTGGACCTTGCGCGCTTTGTGGCAGCGCTTGGGATCGTTTGGGATCATGCCCGCGCACCCTATGCTGACGTTGGGTATACGGCGCTGGCGCTGTTTTTGATCCTCGCATCGTTTCTGGGCATGGGGTCGTATGAGCGGTCGGGCGGACCCGGCTTCTGGGCGTCTCGCGCCCGGCGCATTGCTGTGCCGTGGCTGTTTTGGTGCGCGGTTTACCGCATTGTATACGAGGTGGTCTCGGACGCGCCCTTTGCCCTGCTGGCAGAACCTTTCACCCTGCTGATCGGCCCGTCAATCCATCTGTGGTTTCTGCCCTTTGACATGATCGCGCTGCTGGCCATACCGTATCTGTCGCGCTGGCTGCGCAGGCCGTTGGATCTGGCGCGGGCCTGTGGCCTTCTGGTGGTGGTGGCGCTGCCTTTGGGCTGGCTACATGCGGATGTGGGAATCTCGGGCTGGTTCATCGGCCTGTCGCAGCCGCCGCAGCCATTGCCGCAATGGTACTATTCGGCGCCGATTTTCCTGTACGGCGCGGTGGCAGCGGCGGGGCATCGGTTGGGGTTGATCTGGATGCCGCTGGCCACGGCGGCCGTGATCAGTGCCGTCCTGTTCGTTGCCGCGCCAGAGTTTGCTTCGCTGCAGATGATCCTTGCGGCGCTGGTGTTCGAGGTGACCTGGCGCGTGAAGATCACAGGCGTTTGGCCGACCAGACTGGCCAGCTTTGCCTTTGGTATTTACCTGTTGCACCCGGCCTTCATGTTGGTGGCGTTCAAGGCTTTCGGACCCGATGTGGATCGCAGTCTTGCCGCCTTGTTCACCTTCTTCGCGGCCTGGGCAGCGACGGCCATGATGCAACGCCTGCCGATTTTCGCGCGGTTTGTGTAGCGCAGCACTGGCAACTGGCGGGTTCGTGCTTAGATCGGCGCTGCCTTGCCTATCCTTGCGCCCGAAGATAGGGTGCCCGCCAAATAGACCGGGGAAACTTCCGGTTGCTGACCCAAAATATGAGGATGTCCATGTTTGTAACCCCCGCATACGCTCAAGCCGCTGGTGCTGCTGGCGCTGGCAGTGCTTTTGCCTCTTTCCTGCCTTTGGTTTTGATCTTTGCGATCATGTATTTTCTGCTGATCCGTCCACAGCAGAAAAAGATGAAAGATATGAAGGCTATGGTCGATGCGCTGCGCCGTGGTGATCAGGTGCTGACTCAGGGTGGCATCATCGGCAAGGTCTACAAAGTCGGCGACGATGGCGTGCTGGAAGTGGAAATTGCTGATGGCGTCCGCGTCAAGATCCTGAAGCACACCATCGCGCAAGTGATGAACAAGACAGAGCCTGCAGCCGCCGCTTAACCGCGCTGCACCCAATCGCCGCCTTGGCTTGAAACGGAATATCATGCTGCAGACCCCTCTCTGGAAGCGCCTATTGATCCTTGCGTTCTGCGCTTGGGGATTTGTGGCGGCGATGCCGAACCTGTTCTACCCGCGTGTCGAGGCACATAATGACGCTGCCAAGGCGATCGAGGCTGCGGGGTTTGCCAGTGATGAGCAGACCGCGGCACTGGCACAATGGCCGGACGCATTGCCGTCGGCGCTGATCAACCTTGGTCTGGACCTGCGCGGTGGTGCGCATCTGCTGGCTGAAGTTCAGGTCGCCGATGTCTACGCGCAACGCATTGACGGGCTTTGGCCATCGGTCCGCGATGCTTTGCGCGATGTGCGCGATCAGGTCGGCAACGTCCGGCGTCAACCTTCGGTTGCAGGCGTGCTGCGGGTGGCGATATCAAAGCCCGAAGCGATGGCTGTGGCCTTGGAGAAGGTGAAGTCACTGGCACAGCCAGTGGTGACACTGACCGGGGTCGGGCAGAGTGACATCGAGGCGACGGTAGAGGGCGATGAGATCGTCGTGCAACTGTCAGAGGCAGAGCGCAGCGCAACCGATGCCCGTACCATCCAGCAAAGTCTTGAAATCATTCGCCGTCGGGTGGATGAGGTGGGCACCCGCGAACCCACGATTCAACGTCAGGGCGTGGACCGGATACTGATACAGGTGCCCGGCATCGGGTCGGCTGCAGAGTTGAAGGCGATCATCGGCACGACAGCCAAGCTGACCTTCAACGCGGTGGTCGGGCGTACGTCTGATGCCAGTGCCGACGCTGGCGCACGCAACAAACTGCTGCCTGCCGCTGATGAAGAGGGTGTTTACTACATCGTCGAAGAAACCCCGGTGGTGGGCGGAGATGAGTTGACCGACGCGCAACCCTCGTTTGACCAGAACGGCCAGCCTGCGGTGAACTTCCGTTTCAACCCAACCGGCGCGCGGGCTTTTGGCGACTACACAGCGGAAAACATCGGCGAGCCTTTCGCGATTGTGCTGGATGATGAGGTGATCTCTGCCCCCACCATCCAAAGCCACATCGCCGGTGGGTCGGGGATCATCACCGGCAACTTCACGCTGGAAGAGTCCACCAATCTGGCCGTGCTGCTGCGCGCAGGCGCTTTGCCTGCCAAGATGACCTTTCTGGAAGAGCGCACCATTGGCCCGGAACTGGGGCAAGACAGTATTGATGCAGGCATGCGTGCGGCTGTCGTCGGCATGATTGCGGTGCTGTTTTATATGGTCGCCTCTTACGGCATCTTCGGCATGATGGCGAACATCGCGCTGGCCATCAACATCACGCTGCTGCTGGCGGTGTTGTCCACCATCGGCGCGACGCTGACCTTGCCGGGCATCGCGGGCATCGTGCTGACCATGGGCATGGCTGTCGACGCCAACGTGCTGATCTTCGAGCGCATGCGCGAGGAATTGCGCGACGGGCAAAGCCCTGGCCGGGCGATCGAACTCGGTTTTGGCCGCGCCTTTTCGGCGATCATGGACAGCAACGTTACGGCCATCATCACCGGCATCATCATGTTCTGGATCGGTTCTGGCCCGGTGCGTGGCTTTGCAGTGACGCTGCTGATCGGGATTTTGACCTCTATGTTCACCGCCGTCTATGTGACGCGCCTGATCATAGAGCTGTGGATGGCCTGGCGCCGTCCGAAAACCATTGTGGTATAAGGGGCCTTTCGCATGGCATGGCGTCTTCGGCTGGTTCCGGTAAAAACCAACATCGACTTCTTCAAACTGCAATACATCACCTTTGGGGCCTCCGCCTTGGCGATGGTGCTGTCCTTCGTGGCCGTTGCGGTGATCGGGCTGAACTTTGGCATCGACTTCAAGGGCGGCACCACCATCCGCACCGAAAGCACGCAGGCAGTGGATGTGGGGGTTTACCGCGAGGCGCTGACGCCACTGGATCTGGGCGACGTGACGATCACCGAAGTGTTCGATCCGGGCTTTCGCGCCGATCAGCATGTGGCAATGATCCGCATTCAGGCCCAGGAAGGGATCGAGGCAGTGACGCCCGAAGTCATTGCGTCACTTGAGGCGGCTTTGGTGGCGGTGGACCCCGCAATCACCTTCCCGTCGGTCGAATCGGTTGGCCCGAAGGTTTCGGGGGAACTGATCTGGTCTGCATTGCTGGCGGTGATTGCCGGGTCTGTGGGCATTGGCATTTATGTCTGGGTGCGGTTTGAATGGCAGTTTGCCGTCGGCACCGTTGCCGCCTTGATCCATGACGTTGTCGTCACCGTCGGGGTGTTTTCGGTGCTGGGGCTGAAGTTTGACCTGACAATCGTGGCGGCATTGCTGACCATTCTGGGCTATTCGGTCAACGACACCGTGGTGATTTTTGACCGGCTGCGCGAGAATCTTGCGAAATACAAGGTGATGCCGCTGCGCGAGATGATGAACCTGACCGCGAATGAAACCCTGTCGCGCACCATCATGACGGCCTCGACGACGTTGATTTCGTTGATCGCGTTGTTCATTCTGGGTGGTGATGTGATCCGGGGCTTTGTGTTTGCGATGCTGTTTGGCGTGATCGTCGGCACCTATTCGACGCTTTATGTTGCCAAGAACATCGTGCTGTTTCTGGGGCTGGACCGCAGTGACAAACCCAAGGGCGGCAAGCCCTTGGACCATGAATTCGCCAATGTGGAGGCGTAACCCGGTGTCTTGTCTTCTGGGCGGCAAAACCGGGACCACTCTTGCCTGAAAGGCTTTTGCGATGCGGCTGACGGAGATCACCTACGGCTCGGCTTTGGCGATCGAAAGCTATGGACCGGGGTTTTTCCGGGTTGGCACGCATTTGCTGCGTGGTGCGACCTTTGTGACGCCGTGGAATGCCGGGGCTTGGGGTGGGCTGGAAGATGTGGACCTGCCATTGACGATGGCGGGCAAGATCGACGTTCTGTTGTTGGGATTGGGCGCTGATATCACGCCAGTGCCGCGCGCCTTCCGGGTTGCGCTGGAGGCAGCGGGGATCGGAGTGGAGCCGATGAATTCACCCGCCGCCTGCCGCACCTACAACGTTCTGCTGGGCGAGGGGCGGCGGGTGGCAGCGGCGCTGTTGCCTGTGGGCTAGGCGCCGCTGGTTTGGCCCGCTGCGGTGTCACCAAAGACGATGCACATGCGGGGCGATCAGGCTGGCGTAAACCTCACGCGCGGCCTGCATGGTTTCGGTGGCCAAAGGTGCCAACCCATCTGCCGCCGCATTGGCCACGGCCTGCGCCGGTGACTTCGCTCCCGGAATAACCACCGTTACCGCCTGTTCCATCAGGATCCAGCGCAGCGCAAAGGCCGCCATCGTCGCGCCTTGTGGCACCAACGGGCGCAGCTCATCCACCGCCTGCAAAGCCACATCATAAGGAACCCCCGAGAACGTCTCGCCCTTGTCGAACGCCTCGCCATTGCGGTTGAAGCTGCGGTGATCGTCGGCGGCGAATTGGCTGTCGGCGCTCATCTTGCCGGTTAGCAGACCCGAGGCCAGCGGCACCCGTGCAATCACCGCGACGTTGCTTGCGCGGGCGGCGGCAAAGAATTCCTCGGACGGGCGCTGGCGGAACAGGTTGTAGATCATCTGCACGGAAACAACGCCAGGCTGTTTGATCGCCATCATCGCCTCGGCAATGGTTTCAACCGACACACCGTAGTTGG
>JBIHZO010000507.1:0-2756 GCA_044231405.1 Cypionkella sp.
CAGTGACAGCAGAATCAGCCATGCGGTGACAAAGATCGACCAGCCGAACAGCGGCACTTTGTGCAGGGTCATGCCCGGTGTGCGCATGTTCAGGAAGGTGGTGATCATGTTGATCGCACCCAGGATCGACGAGGCACCCGACAGGTGGACCGCGAAGATCGCAAGGTCCATCGAATAGCCCGGCTCATTCGTCGACAGCGGCGGGTAAAGCACCCAGCCGACGCCCGAACCCAGTTGGTCATTGCCACCGGGCGAGAGCACCGAAGCCACGGCCAGCGAGGTGCCGGCAACAAACATCCAGTAGGACAGGTTGTTCATCCGCGGGAACGCCATATCCGGCGCACCGATCTGCAATGGCATGAAGTAGTTGCCAAAACCGCCGAAAAGCGCCGGAATCACCACGAAGAACATCATCAGGATGCCATGGGCGGTAACAGTCACGTTCCAGACATGGCCATTGGGGGTACATTCCGCGGCGGCGTCGGCGACAAAGCGCATGCCCTCCGTGCACATGTACTGCACGCCCGGCTCCATCAGCTCAAGCCGCATGTAGACGGTGAAGATCACCGAGATCAGGCCGACAAGGCCCGAGGTGAACAGATAAAGGATCCCGATGTCTTTATGGTTCGTCGACATGAACCAGCGGGTGAAAAACCCTTTGGTCTCATGGTCGTGGCCATGGATGGCGGCGTCGGCCATTGGCGTCTCCCGTTGTCGTTGCGTTTTTACCCGGAACAGGGGTACCTGCGCCGAATTTATGGGATGTGTTTAGTTTGGCCCCCGCGACAGGGCAACGCCTGAGTTTGATTCAGATCAAATAAATTGTCGCAGGGGGGCGCAAAGTTTCGGCACAATGCATAAGGGCGGCCCGACCGGACCGCCCTTATGTTGCACGATCGCGTGGCTTATTGTGCCGGTTTGACCGAAGCCAGATAGGCCGCCATGTCTTCGCCGCCCTTGGCCAGCTTGAACGACATCTTCGACTTCGCACCAGCGTCACCGGTTTTGGTCTTCAGCCAGGCGGTCGGATCGGCGACGTAGATGGCCAAAGAGGCCTCGTCCCAGACCGTCCCGTCAGCACCGGCAGCGACGATCGACTCGCCATATTTGAAGTCGGGCAATGCGCCGATCTGACGGCCAATGACGCCATACAGGTTCGGGCCAACCATGCCGCCCTTTTGGATGGCGGTGCCATCGTCGGCAGTGATGGCATGGCATGCCTTGCACTTCTTGAAGTCCGATTCGCCTTTGGCCGCATCCCCGGCAAAGGCCGGAGCAGCAAGCGTGGCCAGTGCCAAGCCAGCGATCAGGGAAAATTTTGTCATCTTGTCCTCTTGGGTCTTGGAAGCGATTGAGTCGCGTATTGCATTCCGCCGTCCAGATGTGCCGCTTTGGCGATTGATATGCAATTACAACAGATGCCGCAGGCAGAACAGGACACCAAGGCAAGTTGTTTGGCTGGTGTTGATCTGGATCAGGCCCCCCTCTCGGCGCGCTTGGACGGCAAACACGGCGCGGGTGCCGTTGCAGCCTGATCCGGTGCAAAGCCGTTGGCGCAGCGTGTCGCAACCCAACCGGCCCAATGGTCGAGCGGAACAGGATCACCTTTGCTCGATTGCGGCAGATCAGGTCCAACGCCTGTTTCATCGGGCAGGCGTTTGCATCGGCGATTTGCTGTCGCCAGTTGCGCGGATCACTTGGCGGGTGCGTCAAGCCCCGGGAGGCTGCCAAGATCAAGACCCTCGTCTTGGAATTGATCAGTCCGGCTTGCGTTTGCGTGCTGACCGCCGTGCCGTGGGTGCCGTCTGTCCGGCAGCTGATCGTGCAATCGGGTCTGGGCAGTGGCGATGTTGAACCTTTGCGGCGCTTCAGCCCGGAAAGGCGCGCGGAAAGGTGGCCAGCAGGGCCGCATCCAGATCGGCCATGGTGACTGGAAGGCCCAGATCAACAAGGCTGGTGACGCCATGATCGCGGATGCCGCAGGGCACGATGCCGCCGAAATGCGACAGGTCGGGTTCGACATTGATCGAGATGCCGTGAAACGACACCCAGCGCCGCAATTTCACGCCAATGGCCGCGATCTTGTCTTCGCGCAACGAGCCGTCAGGGTTTGGGGCGCGATCATGCCGGACCACCCAAACGCCCACGCGCCCTGCGCGGCGTTCGCCTTTGACGTTGAATTCGGCCAGCGTCGCCATCACCCAGTTTTCCAGCGCGCAGACAAACTGCCGCACATCGCGGCCGCGTTCGTTGAGGTTCAGCATGGTGTAGGCAACGCGCTGACCGGGGCCATGATAGGTGTACTGGCCGCCGCGCCCGGCAATGTGGACGGGAAATCGGTCAGGATCGGTCAGGTCGGCTGCTTTGGCCGAGGTGCCAGCGGTGTAAAGGGGGGGGTGTTCCAGCAACCAGATCGCCTCGGGGGCGGTGCCGGAAGCGATCGCGGCGGCGCGAGACTCCATCGCGGCAAGGGTTTCGGCGTAGGGGGCAAGGCCGGGCAAATGTTGCCACTCGATCTGCGCTGTCATTTTGCCCCCCTGTCTGGCCTTTGTGCCAGATGTGGCGCGGATGCCAGCCGATTGCAATCACGCAGAATCCCCCTTTTCAACGCCGGACACTGCGGCTACATACCCGTTACCTAAGCCGGATTCAGTGCGGATATGGCGGAATTGGTAGACGCGCAGCGTTGAGGTCGCTGTTCTTTAATCGGAGTGAAGGTTCGAGTCCTTTTATCCGCACCAATCCAGCTTAGGTTT
>JBIHZO010000506.1:0-2756 GCA_044231405.1 Cypionkella sp.
CCTGCCAGGCTCCATCGAAGCACCGATCGTGACCAAGATTGATGTCGAAGGTCAGGCGATCATGACCTTCGCCGTATCTGCCCCCGACATGACGATGGAAGAGCTGTCCTGGTTCGTCGACGACAAGATCAAACGCGCGCTGCAGGGGCGCCCCGGCGTCGGCAAAATCGACCGTTTCGGCGGTGCAGACCGCGAAATCCGGGTGGAACTCGACCCGGTGAAACTCGACAGCTACGGCATCACCGCGTCATCCGTGAACGGACAGTTGCGCGCCACAAACACCAACCTTGGCGCAGGGCGTTCCGAAATCGGCGCTGGCGAGCAGGCAATCCGCACCCTTGGCGATGCGTCAACCGTGGCCAAGCTGGAAGCCAGCACCATCGCCCTGCCCTCGGGCCGCCATGTGCGCCTGTCTGATCTGGGTACAATTGTAGACACTTACGAGGAACTTCGGTCCTTTTCGCGTCTGAACGGTGAACAGGTTGTGACCTTCGCCGTATTCCGCTCCAAGGGCGCATCCGAAGTATCCGTGGCCGAAACCGTCAACGCAGCCATTGACACCATCCGCGTCGAAAATCCGAATGTCGCGATCAAAGTCGTCGATGAGACCGTGTTCTACACCTATGGCAATTACGAATCCGCTCTGCACACCCTGCTCGAAGGCGCTTTGCTGGCGGTGCTGGTCGTGCTGGCCTTCCTGCGCAACTGGCGCGCAACCCTGATTACAGCCGTGGCTCTGCCGTTGTCTGCCGTCCCCACATTCTGGGTAATGGATCTCTTGGGATTCTCTCTCAACCTCGTGTCCTTCCTTGCCGTCACCCTCGCCACCGGCATCCTCGTCGATGATGCCATTGTGGAAATTGAAAACATCGCGCGCCACATCCGCATGGGCAAAACCCCCTATCGCGCGTCGATTGAGGCGGCTGACGAAATCGGCCTCGCCGTCATTGCCACCACCTTCACCATCATCGCGGTGTTTGTGCCGGTGTCCTTCATGGGCGGCATTCCGGGTCAGTATTTCCGACAATTTGGCCTGACCGTTGCCATCGCCGTGATGTTTTCGTTGCTGGTCGCCCGGCTGATCACCCCAATGATGGCCGCCTACCTGATGAGCGCCAAAGATGCCAACGCAGGTCACCATGAAGGCGAAAGCGATGGCTTCATCATGCGCGGCTATTTGACAATGGTCCGTGCCACCACGCATGGTCGCATTCCCTTGATCCCGCTGCGCAACCGTTGGCTTAAGTTGCCTGCCTACTACCTGACCTTGGTCAGTGCCATCGGCGTGCTGATTGTCTCGGTCTACTTCATGCTGCAGGTACCGGGCAGCTTTTTGCCGCCCGAAGACGTCAGCCGCATTTCGATCTCTGTCGAACTGCCACCGGGGTCGACGCTGGAAGAAACCAACCGCACCACCCAAGCCATGGTGGACAAGATCGAAGACATTGACGGCATCAACAACATTTTCGTGCTTGGCGGCTCATCGCCCACGGGTGATCTTGATATCCGTCGCGCCTCTATTACCGTGGCGTTGGACAGGTTGGACCACGGCCTGCTGCTGAAACTGTCAGAACTCGGCAACCGCATCCCACTTGTGGCGATGCTGGTGCCCACAGTCCAGAACCATGGCCGCACCACACCGCAAAACATCATCGAGGCCGAGATTTTTGAACGCATCGCCGATGTCCCCGACGTGCGTGCTTTCAAGCTGAACGACCGTGGCGAACGCGATTTGTCCTTTTCGGTTCTGGCGAGCAATGAGGCTGATCTGAACACCGCCGTCGCCCGTCTGGAAGAGGCGCTGTCAGGCGATCCGCTGCTGTCCAACGTCGCCACCAAAGGTGCGCTGCCGCGTCCCGAGATCCAGGTGACGCCACGCAGCGATGAAGCCGCGCGACTGGGCGTAACCACCGCGCAGATCGCCGAAACCCTTCGCGTGGCCACCATCGGCGATGTCGATGCAGCGCTGGCGAAAATCTCGCTCGACAACCGTCAGATCCCGGTGCGCGTGCGTCTGAACGATGCCAGCCGTCAGGACCTGAGCCGCATCGCTGCCCTGCGCGTGCCCACCAACACCGGCGCATCGGTTCCCCTGTCCGCCGTGGCCGATATCGCCATCGCCCAGGGCCCCGCAACAGTGGAGCGCCTGAACCGCGAACGCCGTGCCACCATCGGCGCAAACCTGCCAGTCGGCGTGGCCCTTGGCACCGCCACTGCCCGCTTCAACGAAATCGCGGCGGGCGTCGATCTGCCCGGCACCGCGCGACTGCAATCCGCAGGTGACGCCGAAATTCAGGCCGAACTGTTTTCCAGCTTTGGCAAGGCGATGATCATGGGCCTGATGCTGGTGCTGACCGTGCTGATCTTGCTGTTCAAATCGGTGATCCAGCCCTTCACCATCCTGTTGTCGCTGCCCCTCGCCATCGGTGGCGTGGCTGCAGCCCTGATCTTGACCAACGCGGCCCTGTCGATGCCAGTGCTGATCGGAATCCTGATGCTGATGGGCATCGTGACCAAAAACGCCATCCTGCTGATCGACTTCGCGATCGAGATGCGCGCCCGCGGCATGGGTCGCCTCAAGGCGGTGATGGAGGCAGGCCACAAACGCGCCCAACCGATCGTGATGACCTCCATCGCCATGTCCGCAGGCATGTTGCCCTCAGCTTTGGGCGTTGGCGAAGGCGGGGCTTTCCGGGCGCCGATGGCCACGGCCGTGATCGGCGGCATCATCGTCTCGACCGTCCTCAGCCTTGTCG
>JBIHZO010000508.1:0-2754 GCA_044231405.1 Cypionkella sp.
CGTCAGGCTGAAAATGCGTTCGATATCGGGGATGAAACCCATATCCAGCATACGATCGGCCTCGTCGACCACCATGATCTGTACGCCGGTCAGCAACAGCTTGCCGCGTTCGTGGTGATCGAGCAGGCGGCCCGGAGTGGCGATCAGCACATCGACGCCGCGGTCGATCAGCTTGTCCTGCTCACCAAAGGACACGCCGCCGATCAGCAGCGCCTTGGTCAGTTTGGTGTACTTGGCATAAACGTCAAAGTTTTCCGCCACTTGCGCAGCCAACTCGCGCGTTGGGCACAGCACCAGCGAGCGCGGCATCCGCGCCTTGGCACGGCCTTGGCCCAGCAAAGTGATCATTGGCAGCGTGAAGCTGGCGGTCTTGCCGGTGCCGGTCTGGGCGATGCCCAGAACGTCTTTGCCCTGCAAAGCATGCGGGATGGCTTGGGCTTGGATCGGGGTGGGGGTTTCATAGCCGGCTTCTGCGACGGCCTGAAGCACGCGGGGATCCAGCGCGAGATCTGAGAATTTGGTCATCTGCGTCCTAAAGATGCGGGTTCGGCCCGCAAAAGATTAAGGGACGCTGCTTTTCCGGGCGCCCCGGCGTCTGGGGCACTCGGTCCCCTGACGCGCGAATACCGGATAATCGTGGCAGGGTCAAGGATGGCGACCCTGATCCGGGGTTTCGGCATGTTTCGGGCTGTGATTGGTGTGTGGTTTTAACCTTCAAAGGCGCGCTTTTCACTTCCCATTTCACACGACCCACTTTTTTCAGGAGGCATTCATGCTTTGCAATTCTGCTTTGATTGGGTTGCTGACAAGCCCTGCACCAGCCGAACCATCGCGGCTGGTGCGCTTCACCTCGCATTGCATGAGCAATTTCTGCGGTCGGTGTCTTGCGACTGCAGAGGTTTGCCCGTTTGTGCGAAATCGGATCAGTGGCGTGGGAACGCTCTGCCAAAGCTTTTTATTGCAGGCAGTGCCCATGGGCACGGGCTGTGCGCCCGGCCTTCACGCGGTGCAAGGCTGCGGTTCTGGCCCGGCAAGTGGGGCTGCGCAAAGCCTCGCCCGACCATGGCGCGCGGGCCTTAGCCTATATCAAAGCTGACGCCTTGGGCGAGGGGAAGGGTTGATCCGTAGTTGATGGTATTGGTGGCGCGCCGCATATAGGCCTTCCACGCGTCCGATCCGCTTTCGCGGCCGCCACCTGTTTCCTTTTCGCCGCCAAACGCCCCGCCGATCTCGGCCCCCGAAGGCCCGATGTTGACGTTGGCTATGCCACAATCGGACCCTGCGGCAGACAGAAACAGTTCGGCTTCGCGCAGATCAGTGGTGAAAATGGACGATGACAGGCCTTGCGGGACATCATTGTGAGCAAGGAGAACCTCTGCCAAGTCCTTGTAACGCATAACATAAAGGATCGGTGCAAAGGTCTCGTGCGCTACGGGGCCGCATTGCGACGGCATTTCCACCAGTGCCGGGCGCATATAGGCACCGCCCATGCCTGTCACCGGATCGCCACCATGCACAACGCCCGCCGCCGCGCGGGCCGCGTCCAGTGCACGCACCATCGCACCTGCCGCCGCCTGATCAATCAGCGGCCCGATCAGCACGCCCGCCTCCAGCGGATTGCCGACCTTGACGCTGGCGTAGGCGGCCTTCAGTCGTGGCAGAAAGACGTCATAGATGCTGTCGTGCAGGAACAGCCGCCGCAGCGTGGTGCAGCGTTGGCCTGCTGTCCCCATCGCCGAAAAGGCCACGCCGCGCAGGGTCAGATCCAGGTCGGCGCTGCCCGTGACAATCGCTGCGTTGTTGCCGCCAAGTTCCAACAGGGACCGACCGAACCGTGCCGCCACCTTTGGCCCCACCGCGCGGCCCATGGCCGTCGACCCGGTTGCCGAGACCAGTGGCACCACGGGGCTATCCACAAGCACCTCTCCCAACGCGCGCCCGCCGATCAGAAGCGCTGACAGCCCGGTTGGAGCCGCCCCACCCGCCGCGTTGAATCGCGCGATCGCCCGCTCCAGCAATGCATGGGCGGCCAGTGCCGACAGCGACGCCTTTTCCGACGGCTTCCACACCACCGCATTGCCGCACACCAGCGCCAGCGCGGTGTTCCACGACCAGACCGCCACTGGGAAGTTGAAGGCCGAAATCACCCCCACCACGCCAATCGGATGCCATGTCTCCATCATCCGGTGGCTGGGGCGTTCCGAGGCGATGGTCAGACCATACAACTGCCGTGACAAGCCGACGGCAAAGTCGCAGATGTCGATCATCTCTTGTACTTCGCCGAGGCCTTCCGACACCACTTTGCCGACCTCGATCGACACCAGTCGGCCCAAAGCCGCTTTGTTCAAACGCAACTCTTCCCCCAACAGCCGCACCAATTCGCCGCGCTGCGGGGCCGGGGTGGTGCGCCAGTGGCGATAGGCAGCATCTGCGGCGGCAATCGCGGCGCTGGCCTCGGCGGGGCTGTGTTCGGGCAGATGGGCCAGCACCTCGCCTGTGATCGGGCTGCGGGCGGGCAGCGTGCCGGGGGTCAGGGTGACGCCCAGATCGGACAGCAGGGAAAGCGCTTCAATGGTCAGGGTCATGGCGGGCCTATCTTTGGTTTTCCGCAGTAAGCCGGGGTGTGGGCGGGGGCACAAGGGCGGCTTGGAGGGGCGTTGGAGCGCATTGTGAATGGATTTCAGGCGATGTGACCGACAAGTTTGGCGAAATGGTGGAGCCTGTGCTGCAATTTGCCCAAAATGCACGTCTGCC
>JBIHZO010000110.1:0-9261 GCA_044231405.1 Cypionkella sp.
ATGGGACCCAGTTTTCAACGGCTTACGCTTTGGCGGGCCTGTTCGACGGCTGGCGCGCGGCGCAATCGGCGCTGGTGACAAGTGCCCTTTCGACCGATGCGATCATGGGCTCCACCGCACCGTTGCATCCTGAAATCCACGCCTTGCGCGGCCATGCGGGCCAGATCGAGGCCGCCGGGACGATGCGCGCCCTGTTGGACGGCTCGGTGATCCGCGAAAGCCACCGTGACGGCGACACCCGCGTCCAAGACCCCTACTGCATCCGCTGCCAGCCGCAAGTGACCGGGGCCGCGATGGACGTTTTGCGTATGGCGGCCAATACCTTGCAGATTGAAGCAAATGCGGCCACCGACAATCCGCTGGTGCTGACGGGTTCAGGCATGATTGTTTCAGGTGGCAACTTCCACGCTGAACCCGTCGGGTTTGCCGCCGACATGATCGCGCTGGCGCTGTCGGAAATCGGCGCGATTGCGCAACGTCGCGTCGCCCTGATGGTTGATCCTGTACTGTCGTTTGACCTGCCCGCCTTCTTGACGCCGCGCCCCGGGCTCAATTCCGGTCTGATGATTGCCGAAGTGACAACTGCAGCTTTGATGTCTGAAAACAAGCACTTGGCACATGCCACCGTGACAGACAGCACCCCGACCAGCGCCAACCAGGAAGACCATGTGTCGATGGCCGCCCACGGCGCGCGGCGGTTGATGCGGATGGTGGCAAACCTGAACGTCATTCTTGGGGTAGAGGCAATCTGCGCCGCCCAAGGTATTGATTTCCGGGCACCCTTGCCAACCTCCGCACCTTTGCAAGCCGTGGTCGCCCGCTTGCGCCAGGACGTCGCCACCATGGGCGATGACCGTTACCTTGCGCCTGATCTGGCCGCTGCCGCCGCGTTGATCGGCGCGGGGGCTTTGGCCGAGGCGGCCGGAATTGCTCTGCCGGTGCTGCAATGAAGCCACTCTCTGGCCTGCGCGTTCTGGACCTGACGCGGGTGATGGCGGGTCCGTTTTGCACCGCACTTTTGGCCGATCTGGGGGCAGAAGTGATCAAGCTGGAACCGCCCCAAGGCGATGACTACCGCCATATCGGGCCTTTTGTGCAGGGCGAATCCGCCCTTTTCACGCTGATGAACCGGGGCAAAGAGTCTATCGTGCTGGACCTGAAAGACCCCGCCGCACAGGCCACCGCCCGCGCCATCGCGCTGCAATGCGATGTTGTTGTTGAAAATTTCCGTCCCGGCGTCGCGGCCCGGCTTGGTCTTGGTCCCGAGTTGCGGGACGCAAAGCCAACCCTGATCTACGCTTCGATCTCGGGGTTTGGCCAGAGCGGCCCCGCCGCGCATCTGCCCGCCTATGACCTTGTGGCTCAAGCCATGTCTGGACTTATGGCAGCGACGGGAGAAGAAGGCGGCCCACCCTTGAAGGTTGGCGAAAGCTATGGCGATCTGATGGCTGGGCTTTATGCCTCTTGGGCCATTCTGGCGGCGTTGCACAAACGTACAGCGACCGGCGTGGGCTCGACCTTGGATGTGGCCATGTTCGACGCATTGTTCTCACTGCTGCCCACCAGCCATGCCGTGCATTTCTACACTGATACCGCGCCGCAGCGGGTCGGAAATCGTCACCCCTTGTCCACGCCCTTCGGTTGCTTTGCGACGGCCGACGGCCAAGCCGTTGTTGCCGTTCTGGGCGACCGTCAATGGCTGCAGTTGTGCATTTTGATCGGCCAACCACAAGCGGCCACCGACCCGCGCTTTGGGACCGACGAGGCCCGCACGCGCCATGAACCTCTGGTCAAGACGATGATCGAAGACTGGACGCGCGGTTTGACAACCGATCAGGTGGTCGCGGCCCTTTCCGCCGCCGGGATTCCAACCGCGCCCATCCAAAGCTTTGAAACCGCAGTGAACTCTGATCACGCCCTTGCCCGCGGCTTGGTCAGTGACCTGCCTCATACCGCGTTGGGAACGGCCAAGACCATCGGCCAACCGGTGCGGTTTGATGGCGTGAAACCAATCTCCGCCTGTTCCGCCCCAGCTTTGGGTGCCGATGGTGCGGCCATTCTGGCACGACTGGGGATCCCAAATGTCTGATCTGTTCCACATGCTGACCGACGAAGAGCGCGCTTTCCTCGCTATGTTGAAAACCTTCTGCGCCAAAGAGATTGCGCCCCTGGCCGCTGCCACCGACGAATCCTGTACGTTTGTACACAGGCAGATCAAGGCGATGGCGCAGACTGGCCTCATGGGGGCCAATCTGCACGAACCCTATGGCTTTGGGATTTCGGCCCAAGCCCTTCTGAACGCTGTGGAAATTGTCGCCGGGTCCTGCGGGTCAACCGTGTCGGCGTTGACAGCGCATTTCCTTGCCACCGACAGTATCCTGTTGGGCGGCACCGATGCCTTGCGTGACAAATACCTGCCCGCCGCCGCCGAAGGCAGCATCCTGGGCGCTTTCGCTTTGACAGAGCCAAACGCAGGCTCTGATCCGGCCGACATGAAAACCCAGGCCACCGCCGAAGGGGACGGCTATCGCCTCAAAGGCCGCAAGTGCTTTATCTCGAACGGCGGTGTGGCCGATTTTCTGGTGGTTTATGCTGTCACCGACCCCGCCGCCGCGCACAAAGGCATCTCGGCTTTTGTCGTCGACAAGGACACGCCCGGACTGAAACCCGGGCGGGTGGAAAACACCATGGGCCTGCGTGGCGGCCATGTGTGGGAGTTGGATTTTGACCTTCATGTGCCCATGCAAAACCGCCTTGGCCCCGAGGGAACCGGCTTTCGCACCGCCATGAAAGTGCTGGACAATGGCCGGCTGGAGGTGGCCGCGATGTGCATCGGCATCGCCCAGCAAGCCCTTGATCTGGCGACAGAATGGTCGAAAACCAGGATCATTGGCGGAGAGCCTTTGGCCAGCCGTCAAGGCATCCGCTGGCAGTTGGCCGACATGGCGACAGACCTGCGCGCTGCACGCCTTCTGGCGCTGGAGGCGGCGCGGCAACGCCAGAACGGCGAACGCTTCTCCGAAGCCGCCAGCATGGCCAAACTCTTCGCGTCAGAGATGGCGCATCGCGTCACCGACGGCGCACTGCAAATCCACGGCGGCTATGGCTTTACCCGCGATTTCCCGCTGGAACGCTTGTGCCGCGATGTCCGCATCATGCGGATTTACGAAGGCTCGTCCGAAATTCAACGCAACATCATCGCAGCCCACACGCTGCACTGAGGTCAACATGAACACCCGCCACAACATGCGCGACGTCTACCCCGCCACTGGCACCGAGATCACCGCGAAAAGCTGGATGACCGAAGCGCCCATGCGGATGCTGATGAACAATCTGCACCCGGATGTCGCTGAAAACCCACATGAGTTGGTGGTATACGGTGGCATCGGCCGGGCCGCGCGGACGTGGGAGGATTTTGACAAGATCGTCGCCACCCTGAAGACGCTGAACGATGACGAGACGCTTTTGGTGCAATCGGGCAAGCCTGTGGGGGTGTTTCGCACCCACAAGGACGCCCCCCGCGTGCTGATTGCGAACTCCAATCTGGTGCCGCATTGGGCCACCTGGGACCACTTCAACGAACTCGACAAAAAGGGTCTGGCAATGTACGGCCAGATGACCGCAGGGTCCTGGATTTACATCGGCACCCAAGGCATCGTGCAGGGCACCTATGAGACGTTTGCCGAAGCCGGCCGCCAGCATTACGAAGGTAACCTGACCGGGCGCTGGGTTTTGACGGGCGGTCTGGGTGGCATGGGCGGCGCGCAGCCTTTGGCGGCGGTGATGGCCGGGGCTTGCTGTCTGGCCGTGGAATGCGATGAGACACGGATCGATTTTCGCATCCGTACCAGATACTTGGATGCAAAAGCTCAGACTTTGGATGAAGCACTTGCGCTGATCGACGACTGGACATCGAAGGGCGAGGCCAAGTCGGTTGGCTTGGTTGGCAATGCAGCCGACGTTTTTCCCGAACTTTACAAACGCATGCAGGCCGGCGGCCATCGCCCCGACATCGTCACCGACCAGACCTCGGCGCATGACCCGCTGCATGGCTATCTGCCGCAGGGCTGGACGGTGGCGGAATGGCGGGCCAAGCAGGAAACCGATCCGAAATCGGTCGAACGCGCCGCCCGTGCCTCGATGCGCACCCATGTCGCGGCGATGGTCGATTTCTGGAATGCAGGTGTGCCGACCCTGGATTATGGCAACAACATCCGGCAGGTCGCCAAGGAAGAGGGGCTGACCAATGCCTTCGCCTTCCCCGGCTTTGTGCCCGCCTATATTCGCCCGCTGTTCTGCCGCGGCATTGGCCCCTTCCGTTGGGCGGCACTGTCAGGCGATCCGGCGGATATTCACGCCACCGATGCGGCGATGAAGAGGCTGTTCCCGGACAACAAACACCTGCACCGCTGGCTTGACATGGCCGCCGATCGCATCGCCTTCCAGGGCCTGCCCGCCCGCATCTGCTGGATCGGGCTGGGGGAGCGTCACAAGGCAGGGCTGATGTTCAACGACATGGTCAAGTCAGGAGAACTCAAGGCTCCGGTTGTGATCGGGCGCGATCATCTGGACTCCGGCTCTGTCGCCTCGCCCAACCGTGAAACGGAGGCGATGAAAGATGGTTCGGACGCTGTCTCGGACTGGCCACTGCTGAACGCCCTCCTGAACACCGCCAGCGGGGCCACTTGGGTCAGCCTGCATCACGGCGGCGGCGTGGGCATGGGGTTCAGCCAGCATTCCGGCATGGTGATCTGCGCCGACGGCACCGATGATGCCGCGCGACGTATCCACAATGTGCTGTGGAATGACCCGGCGACGGGGGTGATGCGCCACGCCGATGCAGGCTATGACATCGCCTTGGATTGCGCGCGCGAACACGGGCTGCGGCTGCCAGGTATCCTTGGCAACTGACGTCAACTTGGCACAAATACTCTGGCGGTCCGGGGCTGGCCCCCGGACCGCGACCGCAAAGGAATTCCCATGCATTACGCCCCGGGCCGCGAAGCTTGCCCTCTTCCCTTCAGCCCCTTCAAGGCCTGCACCGTACCGCGGCCGATCGGTTGGATTTCCACCATCTCGACCGATGGCGTGGCCAACCTTGCGCCCTACAGCCAGTGGCAAAACCTGACCTTCGATCCGCCGATGGTGATGTTTGCGGCCAATCAATACTCCGACGGTCGTCGCAAACACACGGTGATCAACGCCGAGCAAACCGGCTGGTTCGTGTGGAACATGTGCACCTTTGCGCTGAAAGATGCGATGAACATCACAGCGATGGAATGGCCGGACGGGGTGGATGAGTTTGCACAGGCCGGCCTGACCAAAGCCGCCTGCATCGATGCGCCCGGTCCCCGCGTGGCCGAAAGCCCGGCGCATTTTGAATGCAAGTACCTGTCCACGCATCGCTTGCGCGGCAACTCGGGCCACGGTTGGGTGGATGTGGTTTATGGCGAGGTGATGCGCATCCATGTCAAGGATGAAGCCCTGACCCCTGCGGGCAAGCTGGATTACAAATCCATCCAGCCCTTGGCCCGCATGGGGTATTACGACTACACGGCCGTCACCGACACTTTCGAAATGCGCATCCCGGGAGCTGTGGGTGCTGCAGCCGATGGGTTAGAGGGCAAGGCCTGACACAGGGTGGGGTGCTTGACGGCACCTCACCCGGCCACCCGTGGATTGGCCCCCGCCCCCTCGACCCAGATCGGGTTCGACCAGGCCCGTTTGCCCGCCGCATCAATCACTGAAACCCGCACCCAGGGAGAGTTGTTCAGCCGATCCAGCGGCACCGCCGTCCGCGTCATCGAATGACCATGTACCGCTTTGGCCCCGGTGCCATGACCGATCGCCACCACCGAGCTGACGGCAGAGCTTTCCACCACCACATGGCCGCCCTCAATCCGCACATCGCGCAGTTCTGGCCCTTGGCTGGAGTAGAAATGCCCCGCCTTCAGCGCCGCCAGCAGCGACTGTGGCTCATTCGCCTCGGCTTTCACCATTACCCAGCCGCCGAAATGGTCGGGTTCAGAGAAATGCGCGTCATCGGTGGCGATCAGGGTCAACGGCCGCCCCTCTGTCAGCAGCAGATCCGCGATGCCAAAGCCATCCGGGCGGTCACAGCCCTTGTCGCAGCCGGTGTTGTAGACCTCCACCGCATGCGCCGCCGCAATGGTGCGCGCATCGGCAAGCGTCAGCCCCGACCATTGCGGATGGGCAATCGCCACGAAAGCCCCCGCTGCCACCGCGCGGGCGGCAATCTCCGGCCCGCTTTCCTGCCCTGCCACCGGCACGAAGTTCGGGCTGTTCGACGGAGCGAAATCGGCGGGCAAGCCGACCGCCAGAATATGCCACAACTCGCCATTCGCCATCGCGCCCGAGTGCAGTTCCGCCCCCAGAATGGTGGTGAAACCTGCGTCACGCATCGGCAGCGTGTCCACAATGGGATAGCCCCACAGCCCGACGAAATGATCGGTCAGCGCCAGAAAGTCATAACCCTCGGCTTTGTAGCGACGGCACACCTCTTCGGGTGACAGCACGCCATCGGACCGGGTCGAATGAGTGTGCAGATTGCCGCGCCAAAAACGGCCGGGGGCGGTGAAGGCTTCGTGTTGCATGGCGACTCCCAAGAAATATTCAGCGGACCTTAGCGCAGTCCAATCACTGGAGTGTGACAGTCCAGCCTGCCCCCTCGCGATGTGTTTGCATTTGTGTTAGGGCTCGTCAAGAACGTCATATGGGAGCGGTCATGTCGCGGATGGATCAGGTGGATGAGGCTACGGGTTGTGCAGCCCTGCCCACCGACGAGATGGGCGAACGTGCCGCAGAGGCAGCTGCATTTCTCAAGGCGCTGTCGCACGAAGGGCGGCTGATGATCCTGTGTCATTTGTCATCTGGCGAAAAGACAGTGACTGAATTGGAAGACCGACTGGGCGCACGTCAGGCCGCTGTCAGCCAACAATTGGCGCGTCTGCGGGCCGAGGGGTTGGTGCATGCGCGGCGCGAAGGCAAGGCGATCCACTATTCGATCAAAGACCCAAAGGCCGGTGCGATCATGGCTCTGATCTACGACATGTTCTGCGGCCCGAACGTCAACCAGATCTAGCCGCGCCCGAGGAAGGGCATGTCGCGCGCCATGATCGTCATGAAGGGCACGTTCACCGACAACGGCAGTGCCGCCATGTGCAGCACTGCATCGGCGACATGGCCAACATCCATCACAGGCTCTGTTGCGGTCTGACCGTTGGCCTGCGGCACGCCAGTGGTGAACCGCGCGGCCATATCTGTCAGCGCATTGCCGATGTCGATTTGCCCGCAAGCGATGTTGAAGGCCCGCCCGTCCAACCCCAAAGTGCGCGTAAGTCCCGTCACTGCATGTTTTGACATGGTATAGGGCGCTGATCCCGGGCGCGGAACATGGGCGGAAATAGAGCCGTTGTTGATGATGCGCCCGCCCTGTGGGTCTTGGTGGCGCATCATGCCAAAGGCAGCACGCGCGCAAAGGAACATGCCCGTGATATTGGCATTGTTCACCGCAAGCCATTGATCCACCGGAATTTCGTCAATTGGGGCTGCAGGGGCCGACATGCCCGCATTGTTGAACAGCACATCCAGCCGCCCCCAAGCCGACTTGACCTGATCAAATGCCGCCTCGACCTGCGCCGGGTCGCCCACATCGGCGCTCAGGATCAGAGCGCCGTTGCCCTGCGCCGTTTCCTGCAACGCTGCGCGCCTGCGACCCAGCAAGGCCACATCCCAGCCCGCCGCCATGAACGCCCGCGCCGTGGCCCGCCCGATGCCAGAGCCCGCGCCAGTGATCAGGATCTTTGGGGATGTCATAAGGGCCTCACGGTTATGAATTGGGCAAAGCATGGCGATCCAACTGGCAAAGGGCAAGAAGCGGCCACTTCCGCGCGCAAATTTCCTTTGACTCGAATCAAACTGCGGCCTTATGACACCGATGACATGACACCGATGTCATAACGTGTTCCTGGGGAGGAGAGCGTTCTTGGCCACCATTTATGATGTTGCCAAACTTGCCAATGTATCGGCGAAAACCGTCAGCCGGGTGCTGAATGGCGATGCGCCTGTGGGCCGCGAAACCCGTGCGGCCATAGAGGCTGCGATGACGCAGTTGGGCTATGTGCCATCCAATGCGGCGCGGATGATGCGGTCCAACAAATCGGGACTTGTGGGGTTGATCACCGGGGCGATTTCGCTGCCGAATGAACCCACGGTGCCAGCCGGCCTGCCCGATCTGTTCATCGTTCAGGGCATTCAGCGCGCGATGGCCACATCCGACAAGACCCTGATGATTGCAGACACCGGTGGCCGGCTCGACCGCGTGCCACATCTGATCCAGACCTTCCTGCGCCACCGTGTTGAAGGCCTGATCTATGTCGCCGAATTTCACCAGCACGTTGCTTTGCCCAAGGTTCCCGCCGACACGCCTCTGGTTCTGGCCAACTGCTTTGACAGCCTCGGCACGCCTGCGATTGTGCCCGATGATCAGCGCGGGCAGCGTGATCTGGTGGCGCGGCTGATTGCGGCCGGTCACCGCCGCATCGCTTATCTGACCCTGCCTGCGCATATGGTCGCCAACACCCTGCGCACTGCTGGCTACTTTGAGGCCCACGCACAGGCGGGCCTGACCGCCGATCCGACACTTGTCGAATGTGGTGATTTTGACGGGCGCGAGGATGAAACCCAAATCCTGTGGGACATCATCGACCGCATGTTGCGCCTGCCCGAACCGCCAACCGTGCTGTGCTGTGGCAATGACAAGATGGCGGTGCGGGTTTACGGCATCCTGCGGTCCCGCGGGGTCAAGGTTCCGGATCAGGTTTCGGTCGCGGGCTATGACAATTACCGTGTCATTGCGGAAACCCTGTTCCCGCCGCTGACCACGGTGGACCTGTCCTATACCGCCATCGGCGTGCGCGCAGCACAGCGCCTGCTGGCCATGATTTCCGACCCTGCACGCGCGCAGGCACCTTTGGAAAAAGCGCCGACCCTTGTGGCCGGACCTGTCTACTGGCGTGGCTCTGTCACCGAACGGCCCGTCAGCACTGCATCCAAACTGAAACTCGTACGGGAGGACTAACCCAATGAAACATATGACTTTGACGGCTGGGGCGTTGCTTGCCTCGGTGGCGTTCACCACGTTGGCACAAGCGCAAACCACGCTGACCATGTGGTATCACGGGGCTGGCAACGAGGTTGAATCCAAGATCATCAATCAGATTGTCACCGACTTCAACGGCA
>JBIHZO010000509.1:0-2752 GCA_044231405.1 Cypionkella sp.
GCCCGCCCGCAGCAAACGTGATGCAGCCAGGCTGAAGGACCCTGAATCGCCCAATGGATCGATCCCGGTAATTGCCAAGCCGAAGGTCAGGCTCACAGCGTCCAGGGGATTGCCGATGGCATAGCCCGCCACGATGTCGCCATCACCGCCGGCTCCAGACACACCGCCACGCGGACTGGCGTAACTGGCGCCCACAAAGAGCGCCCCATTCCTCGGCGCAACTGCAGACGGAATACCGAATGTCCCAGGAAAAGCCAGTGTTGCAACCGGAGTCACAAGTGTCGATTGCGGGGCCTGCACCAAAACATCAGCTATGGCAGGGTCAGCGATGATTGCGCCCATGATTATAGCCATACTGAAAGAAGCTATTTTGGTTCTTTGCTTCATATGACTCTGCCTCTTTCGTAGATTTGCATTAGTTGGCCGTAGGATTTTGCAATCAATTTTACTCGAGCAAATCCATATCACCGGGACCCTACTGCGATCTTGTGATGGGCGCCTTATGAAAAAGGACATTTTCCGAAATTATAAGTCGATATGGTGTATAATTTGAGATGCTAAAATAACCAAACGCATCAACCTACGGCTGGAAGGCAGTCAAGCTTCCGCTGTGAACCGCGGACTGCTCGGTTTGGCTTGCCTTGTGAGGCACATGGCACCAAAGCCAAGATCGATGCCGTCAATGCGCGGATGTTGGCCCGCATGCCCCTGATCGTCGGCCAGCGCGACCGCATCGCGCTTGAATTCGTCTGTGAAGACAATTCCGGACATCGCGTCTTCCTTGCTTCCAAAATCACCAAGCAAGGCGTCTCCAAATTTAGAGGCTGTTCACACCCGGACCACAGAAATCCAGATCCGCGCCGCGCCCAAGAACCCCTTCGTCGCCCTCGGGACGACCGAGATCGTTCGTGTCGGCTGATTGTGAACGGGAAAAGGGCTATCATGCGTCAGGTGTGAGTTAGGCAAAACCGTCCAACCACGCGCCCGAGGTACTGCGCGCATCGGATTACTGCGTCTTCAATACCAATAGCTCCTTCAGATAGTTGCCATAAGCATTTTTCTCAAAGGATCTGGCGCGTCCGGCCAACTCGTCAGCTGTAATCCAGCCCTTTTCAAAGGCGATCTCTTCGGGTGACCCCGATTGCAAGCCCTGACGCTCTATAAGTGTGCGTACGAAGTTGCCTGCATCCAACAGGCTCGCATGCGTTCCGGTGTCGAGCCAAGCGAACCCGCGCCCCATTTTCTTGACCAGAAGTGCTCCATCTGCAAGATAGCTTTCCAGAAGCGTCGTGATCTCCAACTCCCCCCGAGCCGATGGGCGTATTTCCGCAGCACGTCTAGGTGCAGTGCCATCAAGAAAATAGAGCCCAGTCACAGCGTAGTTTGAGGGCGCTACCTCGGGTTTCTCAACGATCGCCCGAACGCCACCATCGTCTGCGAAATCGACCACGCCATAGCGACAAGGGTCTGCTACATGGTAGCCGAAGACGGTTCCGCCTGCCACTTGACTGTCAGCCTCACAAAGAAGGTCCGGAAGGCCACGGCCGAAGAAGATGTTGTCGCCAAGGACCATCATGGACGGAGCGCCCGCCAAGAAATCCTCGGTCAGCAGGTAAGCCTGCGCCAGCCCATCCGGCGAGGCCTGAATGACCCAAGTAAATTCCAGACCCCACTGGCTTCCGTTGCCCATGAGGCGCTTAAACTGCATTTGATCTTCTGGCGTCGTAACAATGGCGATTTCTCGGATTCCAGCCAGCATCAAAACCGATAACGGGTAGAAGATCATCGGCTTATCGTAGATCGGCAATAGCTGTTTCGACACGCCGATGGTGATCGGCCAGAGCCGAGTTCCGGACCCGCCAGCGAGAATGATGCCTTTGCGTTTCAAGTGTATTCTCCAATTTCAATTCGAGTGGCATTCAGGCGTTTCCGGGAGCGGCGTCTGGCGATACTGGGTGCGGATTCCACCGCAAGGAGGTCAAGGCGGCGGTTTAGGAGGTCGCACGCAGAAGATGAGATATGTGTCGAGTGACGCTGCGGGGCATTTGCGCGAGTAGGGTGCCGTGCCCGCAGCGTCAGAAACATGATCGTTCGCGTCTTTCAGCAAGGGCTTGCCAAGATGGCGGCGAAGTGCATCAGGTTCGCAAGGTCATGGCCGGGAAAATCAACTCTTATGCCCGGCGGCAAATGGCGGGTGACTTAACCTTGGCCAACGACCGGCAGAACCGATCAGGCCTTGAGTCCCAACCGATCGCCCACGCCGGCGCGCGTCTGCAAAGCACGCCACCAGCTTTCATTTGCGAGATACCATTGCACTGTCCGCTCTAAGCCTTCCTCTACCGTGACCGAAGGGCGCCACCCCAGTTCGGTGCGGATGCGACTGGGATCAATGGCATAGCGGGCGTCATGGCCAGGGCGGTCAGTGACAAAGGTGATTTGGTCGGCGTAGCTGCCAGTCGACCTGGGCCGCTTGCGGTCGAGGATCGCACAAAGAGTCTGCACCAGTTGCAGATTGGTACATTCGTTTTCGCCGCCAATGTTGTAGCTTCGCCCTTCCAGCCCGCGATCCAATACGGTCAGCAAGGCGTCGGCGTGATCTTCTACATAAAGCCAGTCGCGGATGTTTGAGCCGTCGCCGTAGATTGGCAGTGGCTTGCCCGCAAGTGCGTTGAGGATCACGACGGGGACCAGCTTTTCGGGGAAATGAAACGGGCCATAGTTGTTGGAGCAGTTGGTCAGCACCACAGGCAGG
>JBIHZO010000111.1:0-9213 GCA_044231405.1 Cypionkella sp.
ACCCACGGCGAACACGGCGGCGAAGGCGGCGATGATCGACAGCTCGCAGCTGTCAGTCAGAAACGCGCCGACAACGGGCAGTTCCTTGACCAAAGGCTGCGCTGCGGGCGCAAACAGAAAGGCAAGTAACGCCGCCCCGACCCAGCCCGCGATGGCCATCGCCTCGCGCACAAAGCCGCGCGAATAGGCCAGCACCGCCGACAGCACGATGATGCCTGCCACGCCTGCATCAACAAGGGTAAAACCTTCCATCCGTCCGCTCCTGTAGGGGTCTTAACCCGCCCCGAACATTTCTCCGACAAAGGAAGTCAGGTCGGCCATATCCCGCACCTTCATGCCTTCAACTTGCCCAAGCTTGGATCCCTTGGGCGCGATTGCCTGTGAGAAACCAAGTTTCGCTGCTTCTTTCAACCTGTTTTCGGTCTGACCGACAGGGCGAAGTGCGCCCGAGAGGCTGATTTCTCCGAATAACACTGTTTCCGGCGGGATCGCCACGTCTTCGCGGGCGGAAACCAGTGCCGCAGCCACGGCCAGATCGGCGGCCGGTTCGGTCACGCGCATGCCACCGGCCACATTCAGGAACACATCCAGCCCGGCAAAGGGGATGCCGCAGCGTGCTTCGAGCACCGCCAGGATCGTGGAAAGTCGTCCCGAATCAAGACCCACAACCGTGCGGCGTGGCGTGCCCAAAGGCGAAGGGGCAACCAGCGCCTGAATTTCGGTCAGCACCGGGCGCGTGCCCTCGATGCCCGCGAACACCACCGAACCGGGTGAAGGCTGGCCACGCTCGGACAAGAACAGCGCCGAGGGGTTCAGCACTTGTTGCAGCCCGTCGCCCGTCATCTCGAACACGCCAATCTCATCTGCCGGGCCAAAACGGTTTTTCACCGCACGCAGGATGCGGAAATGGTGGCCACGCTCGCCTTCGAAATAGAGGACCGTATCGACCATATGTTCCACCACGCGCGGGCCTGCGATCTGGCCGTCTTTGGTGACATGGCCGACCAGTATCACCGCAACCCCGCGCCGTTTGGCGAAAGTGACCAACTCGTGGCAGGCGGCGCGGACTTGGGAAACCGAACCGGGGGCCGAGTCCACCGTGTCCAGCCACATGGTCTGGATGGAATCGATGATGGCAAGGCCCGGACGCTCGGTGTCCAGAGTCGTCAGAATATCGCGCAGGTTGGTTTCTGCACCCAAGGACACTGGCGCCTTCGTCAGCCCCAGCCGTTGCGCCCGCATCTGCACCTGCGCCGAGGATTCCTCGCCCGAGATGTAAAGACACTTGACCCCGTGGTTGGCAAAAGACGCCGCCGCCTGCAACAGCAGGGTGGATTTGCCGATGCCCGGATCACCCCCCACCAGAATGGCCGAGGCTGGCACAAGACCGCCGCCCAGCACGCGGTCCAGCTCATCAATGCCCGATGACACCCGTGGCGGGGCCTCGCCCACCGTGGCCAGATCGGTCAAGTGGATGGCGCGACCCTTGCCGCCAAGTGCCTTGGGGCCAGCCGACAGCGGGGCCTCTTCGATCAGCGTGTTCCATGCCCCGCAACCTTCGCACTTGCCGATCCATTTGCGATGCGCCGCCCCGCAGGCGGTGCAAGTGAAATTGGGAGAGTTCTTGCTCATGCCGCGTGGCTCCCCTTGGTGGCGGTGGCCATCGAAATTGCCAGCGATGCCAGAATGCAGCCCGTGAACAGATACAGCCCCCAGGCCGTTTCGATCGTCACATATCCCGCGCCTTTGACGATGACGACATACAGCGCGATCAAAAACACATCCGCCATCGCCAGCTTGCCCAGAATATGCAGCACGGGCAGGGCCTTGCGGTCCAGCAGGTCAAACTGCACCAAAGCCAGCCCGACGGTTTTGGCAAAGGGCGCGAACACCGCCAGAAAGGTCACCAGCAGTGCAAGGCCTGCATCGGTGCCCCACAGGGATTGCAGGCCGGTGATCACCGAAATCTCGTCCATGCCAAAGATCGGCAGCAGGGCGGCGCGCAAAAGGGGCGCAAACCACGCAATGGGGAAGGCGATCAACAGGCACAGGTTGGCGTATTTCAGCATGGTCACTCCACAGTTGGCGCGACCTTAAGCGCAGGGGCCGCGCGCCACAATGCGGCTAAAGCCAAGCCAGCGCCAAAAGCACCGCCGCCAAAGGCAGTGAGAAGGCAAAGCCGATCAGACCATAGCCCACCGCTCCAATGATGCCGCCCAACAGGAACGTCACCAAAAGCTGCATCAGGATCGACAGCTTGGCGCGATCTGCCGCGATGCTGGCGTTGACGCTGCGGCCATAGGCAGCGCGGCCCAATTCGATCCCCACGTCGGTGATCATCCCCGTGGCATGGGTGGTGCGGATGCGGGCCTGCGAGATTTTGGTGATGGTGGCGTTCTGAAACCCCATGATGAAGCACAGCAGCAGCAGCCCTGACAGCTGTGCCGTCACGGGTTCCATGGGCGTGGCGCCAATCGACGCCAATGCCACGAACAGCCCGCCCTGCAGGCCAATCGGCAGCGCATATTGCCGCTTGGGCCGGAACTGCCGCGCCCAGTTGATCGCAAAGGCCGAAGCGGCGGCCCCCAGCACGAAACACGCAATGGCGGCCATGCTTTGCCCCACCAAAACGATGTTGTGCAGCACCAGATTGTCCGCGATCTGCGACAGATACCCGGTCATATGCGAGGTGTAACTGCCCAGCAAAATGAATCCGCCCGCATTCGCCGCCCCCGCAATGCCCGCCAAAAGCGTCGCCAGCACCCGGTCAGACGCAGCCACGCGCCGGTGGGCCGAGATCAGGCGCAGGCGACGGAGAGGGGATTTTGGCGGGCGCATGGGCGGCTTTCAAAACGGACAGCGCACCTTCGCGCCGCCATCCTTTGCGCGCAACCCCTACTTTCCAGGTTTCGGCAAGGCCACCACGTTGTCATCACGGATGTCGTCATGATCCATTTCATAGCCAAGCGTTGGCAGAATTTCTTTCAAGTCCGCCTCCAGCCGCTTGATCTGGGTTTGCGCCGAACGCTCATCCGCCTCAATGTCCGTCAGCCAGCGCCGCAACTCGTCACAGGTGCGCCGGGCCAGTGCCAGACGGTCGGTCAGCGCCTGCACCTCTTCTTGCCGCTGCTTCAGAAAGCCCTTGGCACGGGCCACCTTGTCATCGGAATAGGCACGGGCCAAATCGCGCGTCTCGAGGCTCATCTGGGCGGCAAGCTGCAGCAACTCTGGCTCCAGATGCTGAAAATCGGGATGGCTGCGCAGATGCTCCATCCGGGCGCGCATGGCGTCAAACTCACCTGAAAGCGCGAACACCCCCGCGCGGTCGCTGGCATGGGCGGCGCGATAGGCGTGGGAAACATCATGCATGCCCATGGCAAAGCTGCGGTGGCTGCGTTCCAGCCGCGACATGCGGGTGTTGGCGGGAAGATAGAAGGTCATCATGATCAACAAAAGGGTCAGCCCGATCTGCAACCACATCCCCGCCTGCGGCACCGCCTGATCACCAAAGAACAGCGCGATCTGTGGCCAAGGCAGCATGCCGAATGCAGACGCAAGGCAGGCCGCAACCAGACCGACGGCCAACATCACAAACACGGCCTGCGCCACGGATTGCAGCGTGCCTTGCGCGGCACGCAGCGTCTCAACCCACCTACCCGACATGCACTTCCCCCACGGTCTTGGCGTCACCTTGCGAAAAGCCATGAATTTTGCAAACATTTTCCTTATTTTCCAGAGGAATGCGCCACAAAGCCAAGGGGGTAACCGACGCTGTTTCGCTTGCGGAAACAGTGACGCAACCATGGCGGGAAAAGTGGTGCGGTCTTGGCATGGCAGGGATCAGACCGCAGCGGGTGCCAGAATCAGCGCAAGCCCACAGGCCAGCGCCCAGGCGATCACCAACCTATGCGCCCAAAAGGGGGCAAGGCCAGCACGCCAGACCTCACTCAGCCAGTCTTGCACCACATAGCCAAAGGCGAACAGGGTCATGATGCGGTTCATGCCGATCATCTCGGGGTCGGGGGATGCTACGGCAGCAGCATCGTTGCCTCCGGTCCAGCAGCAGCGCCATGACGTCGTAAACAGCCGTCATCGCACGCTTTCGATCGGCCCCTCGGCGCGGCCATGGATGAATTGCTGCAAATAAGGATCGGGGCTTGCGTCCATATCCGCCACCGGGCCGGTCCACTGGATCACCCCATCGTGCAGCATCGCAACGCGGTCGGCAATGGCGCGCACTGAGGTCATGTCATGGGTGATGGTCATCGCAGTCGCCCCCATTTCTGTGACAATCTCGCGGATCAGTTCGTTGATCACCCCGGCCATGATCGGGTCAAGCCCGGTGGTCGGTTCGTCGAAGAAGATGATTTCCGGTTCGGCGGCGATGGCGCGGGCCAGCCCCACGCGCTTTTGCATGCCACCGGACAGTTCAGCCGGGAGAAGGTCGCCGGTTTCGGGCTTCAAGCCAACGCGGCGCAGCTTTTCAATGGCAATCTCGCGCGCCTGCGCCTTTGGCAGCGCAGTGGCCCCACGCATCAGGCGGAAGGCAACGTTTTCCCAGACTTTCAGGCTGTCAAACAGCGCCCCGCCTTGGAACAGCATGCCAAAACGTGCCAGAAACGCATCGCGGTCGGTGTGCAGCACATCCACCCCATCCAGCGTGATCCGTCCGGCATCGGGACGCACAAGACCGAGGATCGATTTCAAGAGCACCGATTTTCCGGTGCCCGATCCGCCAATCACCACCATGCTTTGCCCGCGCGGAATGGTCAGATTGACGCCGCGCAGCACGCGGTTTGCGCCAAAGGTTTTGTGGACGGCGGCCAGTTCAATCATGATCCGAACATCACCGAAGTCAGGATGAAATTGGCGGCGAGGATCAGGATGGACGCCGCCGCCACGGCCGTTTTCGTGGCTCCGCCCACGCCCTGCGCGCCACGCCCCGATTGCATGCCATGATAGCAGCCGACCAGTGTGGCGATGAAGCCGAAGACCGCGCCCTTGACCAGGGAAGACACCACATCCGGGGCCTCCAGAAAATCGAGGGTGTTCTGAATGTAGGTGGCGCGGTTGAAGCCCAACTGTTCGGTGCCCACCAGAAACCCGCCCATGATGCCGATGACATCGCCGACACCCACCAGCAAAGGCACGGTCAGGAACCCGGCCAGCACGCGGGGGACCGTCAGGTATTTCATCGGGTTGGTGGACAGGGTCACCAACGCGTCGATCTGTTCTGTCACCTTCATCGTGGCAATCTCGGCGGCGATGCTGGAGGTGACGCGGGCGGCAATCATCAGGCCGACCAGCACGGGCCCAAGCTCGCGCACCATGCCGATGGCGACGATCTGCGGCACCACGGCCTCTGCCGAGAACCGCTGACCCCCGGCGTAGATTTGCAGCGCCAGCGCGCCGCCGGTGAAGATCGCGGTCAGCCCCACCACGGGAAGCGAAAGCCAGCCGACTTGCAGCAGGGCCGTCAGAAACTCGCGCCGGTAGAAAGGCGGACGCACCAGATGGGACAGGGTTTGTGCGGCATAGATCGCCAAGCGGCCAAGGCTAGCCAAAGCGGCCAGCAGGGGACGGCCAAGGGCAGCCAGCGCTGCCGTCACGCCACGCCCTCAAGATAGCGACGGCTGTAGCGGGGCCCAAGGGCGGTCAGAATGTCATAGCCGATGGTGCCGGCGATGTCGGCCAGATCGTCGACGGTCTGGTTTGGCCCCAGAATATCAAGGCGGCGCGGGATGGAATGCAGATGGGTGATGTCCACCGTGATCAGATCCATCGAGACGCGGCCGATCAGCGGGCAGGGTATGTCGCCGTCCCACAACATGGCGTTATTGGACAGGCTGCGCGGCAAACCGTCGGCATAGCCGCCCGAAATGGTCGCCACCAATGACGGTACTTCTGCCTCCCATGCGCAGGCGTAACCCACGGTTTCGCCGGGGGCGACAATGCGGGTCTGGATCACGGGCAAGGACAGTGCCACCACGCGGCGCGCGGCCTCATAGGGTCTGCCGCCGTAAAGGCCGATGCCCGGGCGGGTCAGATCGAAATGGAACTTTGGCCCGAGCAGAATGCCTCCGGTGGCGGCAAGGCTGCGCGGCACGCCGGTGCCGTCGGTCATGGCGTGGAAATTCGCAAGTTGCAGATCGTTCAGCGCATGGTCCGGCTCATCGGCGCAGGCCAGATGGGACATCAGGATTTCCGGGCCGGCCTCCAGCACGAAGGGCGCGACCGCCTCCCATTCCGCTTCTTCCATGCCAAGGCGGTTCATTCCGGTGTCGAGTTGCACGCCAAACGGGGTGCCCGGCAAAGATTCCAGATGGCGCGTGACCTGTTCGACCGAGTTCAGCATCGGGGTCAGGTCAAGATCGCCGATCATCTCGGTGTCGCCCGCCATATGGCCCGACAGGATGCATATCTGCGGCCCCGGTCCAAGGATTTGCCGCACGGCGGCGCCTTCCTCGGACACGGCGACGAAAAACCGCCGCGCGCCCGCATTGGCCAGCGCCCGTGCGACGCGGGAGACCCCCAGCCCGTAGGCGTCGGCTTTGACCACCGCAGCGGTCTGCACCCCTGAAGCGGAGGCTTTGTCCAAGGCGCGCCAATTGGCGGCGATGGCGTCGAGGTCGATGGAGAGGGTTGCTGTAGCCATATCTGGGTTTTGAGCGGGCCTTGGCGCGCGGTCAAGGGGGAATTCTGACGGCAGGCGCGGCTTCGGGGGCCATCGAGGCCCCTCTCAACCGCTGCTGCCGCGGAATATCGCCGATGGGGGTGCGCCTGGCGGGCGTGGAATGCCTCCGGTTGGCCGGAAGCCTGGAATTCCGGTCTGGGGTATCTGGAAAACAGCCATGGCCGCAGAAGGGCGGGCGTGGGGTTTGGAGGGCGGCGGTTGAGGCGGCGTTTCAGCTTCCAATGGCGCGGTCGAGATGGGTGTATCCGCCATCGACGAACAGCCATTGTCCGGTGGTGTGGCCTGCACGGGGCGACAGGGCAAAGACAGTGGTGGCCGCGATTTCAGCGCCGGTGGTCATGCGTTGGCCCAAGGGGATGCGGGCGGTGATGGTGGCTTTTTGGGCCGCCGGATCGGGGAAGCTTTGCAGCCATGTTTCATACATCGGCGTCAGCACTTCGGCGGGGATCACCGCGTTAACCCGCACGCCATCAGGCGCAAAGGCCGCCGCCCATTCGCGGGTCAGCCCCAATTGCGCCGCCTTGGCCGCGACATAGGCCGAGGTGCTGCCTTGGCCGGTGACGGCGGTTTTGGACGAAATGTTGACGATGGCGCCCTTTGCGGCCCGCAGATCGGCCTGCAGCAGATGTGTCAGGGCGTAGTAATGCAGCAGGTTCTGGTCGAGCGAAACGCGAAACGCCTCTGGCCCTGCATCCAGTCCCACGCCGTCGTTGGTGCCGGCGTTGTTGACCAGACCGTAGATCTGCCCCCAGCGGTTCCTGGCCTCGGTGACCGCCCGGCGGCAGTCTTCATCGCGCGCTAGGTCCGCTTGAACCCAACCTGCGCTTGGGTTCAGGGCCGTCAGTTCTGCCAGAAACCCTGTATCCGGGCTGCGGCGCGCAAAGATCACCGGGATCGCACCTTCTTCGGCCAAGGCCCGGCTGATGGCCGCACCAATGCCCGCGCCGCCACCTGTGACGATCACCACTTTGCCCGCCAGACCCAGATCCATCCGCCATCCCCCCGATTGCTGCGGCATCCTGACCGGGGCCGCGACCTTTGCCAAGGGGTTGTGCCTGCGGGCAATGAGGGCCAGTTTGACCGCAACCCAAAAGGATACTGCCATGGATGACGATACCCGGGATCTGTCTTTGACGGTCGCCACGATTCTGGGCCTGGCGGTGGCGCTGGTGGACGGGTTTCTGATGCCGCTCCCGGACCATTGGTCCGAAGCAGGGCTGGTGCTGGCCTTTCTGACCGGGGGCGTGCCCGCGGCGGTTTCGGCGCTGCGGGAGTTGTTCGGGCAAGGAAAGTTGGACATTGACCTGCTGATGGTGTTGGCGGCTATGGCGGCGGCATCGGTCGGCGCGGCGCTGGAGGGGGCGGTGTTGCTGGCGCTATTCTCATTGGCCGGGCTGCTGGAGCATCGCGCCATGGGCCGGGCACGCCGGGCAGTCGAGGCGCTGATGGCGCTGCGGCCTGACACAGCGCTGCGGCTGCGCGCGGATGGCAGCACCGAAGAGGTGACGGTGGGCGATCTGTCCAAGGGTGAGCGGCTGGTGCTGCGCCCCGGCACGCGGGTGCCGGTGGATGGCCGCGTGGTTGAGGGCAACGGTGACGTCGATGAAAGCACCATCACCGGTGAGGCGATCCCGGTGGAAAAGCGGGCGGGCGACGCGCTGCACGAGGCTACGGTGAACCTGCACGGGGTGTTGGTCATGGAGGTGACGCGTGCCTTGGGGGAAAGCACGGTGGCGCGGATGATCGCGCTGGTGACGCAGGCGCAAGCCAGCAAGGCCCCGTCCGAACGGTTCTCGGAATGGTTCGGCGCGCGCTATACCGTGGCGGTTCTGGTCGGGTCGACTGCGGTGTTCGGCGTGCTGATGTTGATGGGCTGGTCTTTGCAGGATGCCATGTACCGTGCGGCCACGGTGTTGGTGGCGGCCAGCCCCTGTGCCGTCGTGATCTCGGTGCCCGCCGCGATCTTGTCGGCGCTGTCGTCGGCGGCGCGGGGGGGTGTGCTGTTCAAAGGCGGCGCGGCGCTGGAATCCCTGGCCGAGGTGCGGGCCTTTGCCTTTGACAAGACTGGAACTTTGACCACGGGGCGGGCCGAGGTGACGCAGCTGGTGGCGCTGGAAGGGACCGAGGACGCGGTGCTGGCGGCCTTGGCGGGGATCGAGGCGCAGTCCGAACATCACATCGCGGATGCGGTGCGGCGGCTGGCAGCGGCGCGGGGCGTTGTGGTGACGCAGGTGACGAATGTGCAGGCCTGGCCCAGTGAGGGCATCACCGGGCGCGACGCGGTTGGCGAGTTGTGGGCAGGCAACGACCGGATGTTGGCGCGAATGGGGGCGATGTCGGATGCAGTGGCATTGGCAGCGCTGCACGAGGCGTCCGAGACGTTGATTTATCTAGGCCGCGGCAGCCGGTTGCTGGGCGCGGTGGCGGTGGCGGATACGCCACGCAGCACCGCCAAAGCCGGGTTGGCGGCCCTGCGCGCGGCGGGGGTCGAAGAGATTGTGATGATGACCGGCGACCGG
>JBIHZO010000112.1:0-9210 GCA_044231405.1 Cypionkella sp.
GCGCGTGGACCCCATGCTGCATCGCGCGGCGGATGTGGGGGATGAGCCGTTGTTGCTGGCGGCCTTTGCGCCCACCATCATCGCGCGTGATCGCGCCGCCGGGGTTCGGCTGGCCGAGGCGGCTGGTGCGCAAGTGGTGGTGCTGGATGATGGCTTTCAGAACCCATCGGTGGTCAAAGACCTGTCTCTGATCGTCGTGGATGCCGAAGTGGGGTTTGGCAACGGCCTTTGCCTGCCCGCCGGTCCCTTGCGCGAACCGGTGGACGCCGGGATGAAGCGTGCCGATCTGCTGTTGTCGATTGGCGCCGATGCCGCCCAAACCGGCTTTCGCGCAGGATGGGGCCATGCCGTGACGGTGCCACATCTGACCGGACATCTGGCACCTTTGGCGATGGGGATGGGCTGGCAAGGCGAACGCGTGATCGCCTTTGCGGGCATCGGCCGGCCTGAGAAGTTCTTTGCCACCCTGCGAGCCGAGGGGGCGGTGCTGATCCGGGCCGAGGCTTTGGATGACCATCAGCCGCTGTCGGATGCCCTGATGAAGCGCCTGCAACTGGAGGCGATGGCCCATGACGCGCAACTGGTCACGACCGAAAAGGACGCGACCCGCCTGCCGCCTGCGTTCCGATCGCAAGTGCTGACCCTGCCGGTGCGGTTGCAGATTGCGGACTGGTCTGCTCTGGATGCAGGGCTGGCGCGGCTGGGGTTGTCAGGTTCATAGGCGCAGCGCTGCTGCAACAACCGCCGGGGGTGTCACCACCCTCCAAGCCACTGGTTTGTTGAACCAGTGGCGAAAACAGCGGCTTACCCCGTGGGATATCTGGGGACAGATGAAAGGCATATTTTAATCGAATTTGAGTCAAACGTCAGTTTTCCAGTCGCGGATCAAATCATCTTGATGGTGTCCTTGCCGACCGCCAGCATGTAGCCGCGCCGGGCGATGGTCTTGACCAGCAACTCGCTGACCATCTGGTTGCCCAATGTATCGCGCAACCGCTTGATCCGGGTGGCCCCGGCGGCCTCATCACAATCCACTGCGTTTCGGCCCGAAATCACACCTTCGATCTGCGCGCCGGTCAGCACTTCGTCATCCATCCGGGCCTCGGCCAGCACCGACAGGGTTTCGATGGCGGCTTCGGTCAGGGCGAATTCCATATCGTTGATATAGACCGCGCGCGCCTCTCGGCTGATCAGGATCGACGACACTTGGATGCCGGATCTTTGGATGGCGGAAATCCGGCGGTTCAGGGCGATGATGGTCACCAGAAACACCAGGGCTGCCACCATCAGCGCCGTCGCGAACACCAGCAGCACGAAGATGACCGAGCGGTAGCTGGTCAGCACCTCGGAGAAACTTGTTCCTGACTGCGCCAGAATCTCCAGCAGCTTGATCTCGGCGCCGGTGCGCAGATCGTTGTTTTCCACGAACAGCCGTTCCACCCGCGTGTTGAAGGCGTTGGCATCGGGCAGATTCAGGAACAGAAAGACGGCGGCCCCCAGCAGGATCAGCACAATGGCCGCAATGCCACCCGCAACCACCCGGTTGCCAGCCTTCAAGGCGTCAGTAGCGAAGGAAGTAGGCTCCGGCACTGTCTTTCCTTTCTTCCAATCCTTCGGGTCCGAAGGTGGAGAGTACGTTCAGCAATGTCCAGTCATCAGCGGCCAGACGCGGCGTCAATTCTGCCTCAGCGGTTCCGGTATCGCAGGCGGAAACCTCGGCCACACCATAGTGCAGGCGCAAGGGGTCGTCCTGCTTGGCCTTGTAGTCGGCATAGCATTCGGCAGATGCGGGCAAGGCGAACCCGACCAACAGGGCCAAGGCGAGGGATAGGCGTTTCATGGGACACGCTCCTGAACTTCAGTGCACATCAATGCGCGCGCTTGCGGTGATATTCAATATCCAAGCGGTCTGACGGCTCTGCGCCTGCCCTGCTATCGCATAGCAACGCGGCGTTATTGCTTGGCCGGAGGGCGTTGGGCAACGGTTGGGATATGAAATTCGCCCCTTTTGCGGGGCACCATGCAACCGATGGAGGCCCCGATGATGAACGTATTGCCCAAAACCGTGATCGCATCCGAAACCCTGGCCGAAACCCATTTCGCCCTGCGCAACCGGACGGTTGCCGCCAAAGACCCGATGAAGAAACTGCTGGCCGGTTTGACCGCTGTGGCAGTGGCGGCGTCTTTGTTGATGGCCTCGGCGCTGCCGTCGCATGCGGACAAGAAGGGTGACAATCTAGCCAAAGCGCTGGCCGCGATCATCGTGATCGGCGTGATTGCCAACAACATCGACAACAAAAATGACGCCAAACGCGCACCCAAACCACTGCCACAGCCCGTCAAGCTGCCCCGCGTGCCCAGCGTTTGCGCGATCGAGATCGACAGCGATGCAGGCCGCCCGGTGACAATGTACTCCGAATCCTGCATGCGCGAAGAGGGTTTCAGCTATCGCCTGCCCAATTGCGCGCGTTCGGTGCGCATCTATGGCCAACGCGACCGCATCTACTCCGCCAAATGCCTGCGCGACGCAGGGTTCAAGTTGAGCGGTCGTTGAACAAACACGGGCCGCCCGACTGTCCCAACTGGCCCGCACTGGGGCGAATGGCCTGAGCAGCGTTCGCCCCCCTTTTTTTTGCACGCGTTTCACGCTACGCGAAGCGGATGAGCAAACTGACCGCAGATTTCACCTTTGAAACCGCCGCCCGCGCACAGGGCTTTGTCCTGATTGCCGGAGTGGATGAGGTGGGGCGCGGCCCTTTGGCTGGCCCCGTCACCGCAGCCGCTGTGATTCTGAACCCCAACGACATCCCCCCCGGTCTGGCCGATTCAAAGGCATTGACCGCGGCACGGCGCGAGGCATTGTTTGTCGAAATCACCGCCCGGGCACAGGTTTGCGTGGCCCATGCCAGCGTGGACGAAATTGACAGCCTGAACATCCTGCGCGCCAGCCATCTGGCGATGGAACGGGCGGTGGCGGGGCTGAGCGTGACCCCGGATCATTGCCTGATCGACGGCAATCTGATCCCCACAGGATTGCGTGCCTTCGCGCAGGCAATCGTCAAAGGCGACGCCAAATCACTGTCGATTGCCGCCGCGTCCATTGTGGCCAAAGTGACACGCGACCGGATCATGGTGGATTTGGCGCAACAGCATCCCGGCTATGGCTGGGAGTTTAACGCCGGATACCCGACCAAGCTGCATCTGGACGCCCTGCTAAATCTTGGGGTGACGGCTTGGCATAGACGTTCCTTCAAGCCCGTACACAATATCTTGTATCAAGACAATTATGTAACCCCTTGATTCAATAAAGAATTTGACGGCGAATCAGCAATGAATCATCATCTGCCACAACAAACGGTGAAAAACACCGAGGGCAGAGGCAGAGCATGGCAACGAAAACCAAACCAGTGGTGGCGCATACGCTTCCGCTGAACCAGATACTTGATGGCGATTGCATCGACAGGATGAATGCGCTTCCGGCGGGGTCAATTGACCTGATTTTTGCGGACCCGCCCTATAATTTGCAGTTGAAAGGTGATTTGCACCGCCCCGACAACTCCAAGGTTGATGCGGTGGATGATCACTGGGACCAGTTCGCCAGCTTTGCCGTTTACGACAAATTCACCCGTGAATGGCTGGCTGCAGCGAAGCGTCTGTTGAAACCAAATGGCGCGATCTGGGTGATTGGCAGCTATCACAACATCTTTCGGGTCGGGTCTGCCTTGCAGGATCAGGGCTATTGGATGCTGAACGATGTGGTCTGGCGAAAAACCAACCCGATGCCGAACTTTCGCGGCAAACGCCTGACCAATGCGCACGAAACCCTGATCTGGGCCAGCCGCGACGAGGACAGCAAGTACACCTTCAACTATGAGGCGCTCAAGGAACTCAACGACGGTGTGCAGATGCGCAGCGACTGGGTGCTGCCGATCTGCACCGGGCATGAGCGGTTGAAGGACGAAAACGGTGACAAGGCGCATCCGACGCAAAAGCCGGAATCTCTGCTGCACCGCGTGTTGATCGCCACCACCAACCCCGGCGACGTGGTGCTGGACCCGTTCTTTGGCACCGGCACAACCGGGGCCGTGGCCAAGATGCTGGGCCGCGATTTCATCGGGATTGAACGCGAAGAGGCTTACCGCAAGGTGGCCGCCGAGCGCATCAGCCGCGTACGCCGCTTTGACGCCAGCGCTTTGGAAGTCACCGGGTCGAAACGCTCCGAACCACGCGTGCCCTTTGGCCAGGTGGTCGAACGCGGCATGTTGCGTCCGGGTGAGGAATTGTACTCCATCGGCAACCGCCATTCCGCCAAGGTCCGCGCCGATGGCACGCTGATCGGGCTGGATGTGAAAGGCTCGATCCACCAGGTCGGCGCCCATATGGAAGGCGCGCCGTCCTGCAATGGCTGGACTTACTGGCACTTCAAGCGCGATGGCAAGATGATCCCGATCGACATTCTGCGCCAACAGATCCGTGCCGAGATGGAGGCCGATCAGGGCCGTCCTCACTAAGGACTGCACCCCAATCAGTTTACGCCGTGCCGCGGTCCGCCCGCGGCACCACTGCCTCAGCATGCCTGTCATGTTGGGGTTTTTTCCAATGCAGATCGCCATAGGTTTTTGGCAGTGCTGTGCTAGGCTTGCTTCATTGGTCGATCACTTTTCCCGAGGATGGCATGGCGGAAAATTTGGCGGATATTCGCAAACTGGCACAACGACAGGAGGCTGACCTGTTGGTCGCGGTGCAGGCATTGGCACAGGTGATCGCGCCACCGTTCACGCCAAAGCTGCGACAGAGCATTCTGGGCCTTCTGGGGGCCATGCAACTGCCCTATGCGACGTTGAACAGCACATGGTATCGCCATTTGCACCTGCCCGAAACGCGCACGCTGCCGCACTACCACGCCGATATGGCCTATTTTGGGTCTGTGCGGCGACGACTGAATACCCTGAGCGAATTGCAGCAGCTGCTGCGCTCGGTGATTGTGGCCAAGCGACTGGCGATCATGCCAGACCCGCCAACGGCAGGCGGAGCGACAAGCCAAATGGTGTTGGCGTTCGAAGACGTTCTTTACCGGATGCATGAACACATCAGCCCGCCGCGACCAGACCCCGAGGACTATGTCGGCAAGCACAACGACATCCCGCTGCCCTTCGCCCAGTTTGCGCGCCTGATGCAATTGGCGCGCCGCGCCGCACTGGCGCTTGGCCGCCCGATGCCGCTTTCTTTTCTGGACGTCGGCTGTGGCGTCGGGCTGAAGGTATTGCAGGCGGCACAAGTGTTCGAAATCGCGCAAGGGCTGGAATACGATCACACTAGGGTGCCCGTCGCCGATGCGATGATAAGGCACTCAAGACGCGATCGGGACCGGGTGTTTCAAGCCGACGCGCTGGAGTTTGATGGCTACGCGAATTACGACGTGATCTACGCCTATAAACCGCTTTCGATCTTCGATTTGATCATCCAGATGGAACAGCGCATCGTGTCGCAGGCCCGCCCCGGCACAGTGCTGGTCATGCCTTATGGCGAGTTTGACAGCCGCTATCAGGACTATGATCTGGGCCGGATCGCGCCTTTGGTCTATGTGACCGGCTTCAAGGGCCGCGATATGAAGCCGCTGCTGCGCAGGATTGGGCAGATTGGTTTCATGGTGCCACAACATCAAAAACTGCGGAACTTTGACGAAGGCTTTGCAGCACCTTTGGCCAACGCTTTGCGGCAATGGGGGCATTTGTGGTAATGTTGGCAAGCGACGCCAAAGTCAGTGGGGGTAAGCAGTGTCAGCTTCTTTCAGCCCCGTCACCATCGACAGCACCAGATTTTCGCGGTGCCGCAGACTGGACAGGATCACCCCGGGAACATGCAGACCAATCAGGGCCAGCAGGGCGTTGACGAGCAATTTGTGGGTGTCTTCGACCCATTCCACACCGAAATAGGCATCCATTCCCATCATGTAGCCAGAGCCACCGACGCAGGCCAAAGTGACCAAAAGCGCCACGATCATTGCGCCTCCGGCCGGGTTGTGCCCCAAAAAACGCGCCTCGCGGCCTTTGGCCGTTGCGACCATATAACGGGCAAAGGCACGCGGCCCTGGCACGAAATTGGCAAAACGCGCGTGTTTGCCGCCGATCACGCCCCAGATCAGACGGAACCCAATCAATGCAAGCACGACATAGCCCAACCAGCGGTGCAGTGCCCGCTGATCGGCCACAAAATAGGTGGCGGCAACACTTGCCACCAAAGACCAGTGAAAAAGGCGCACTCCGATGTCCCAAACGCGGACGCGGGGGGAAGTGGTGGTGGTCCGGGTGAGTTGAATCGTCATGCTGCGCCTCCTTCTGTTGGATCAGGCTTCGATGCGTTCGATTTCGGCGCCGGTGTTCGGATCGTAGAAGACCTCAAGGTTCTTGCCGTCCACGGTGCCGTAGATTTCATAGCAAGCGCCGTCGTTGATCTTGAACGACTTCACCACACCGCCAGCTTCTTCAAAGGCCTTCATCGATTCCCAAACCGGCTTGACCACCTCACCGGGGGTGCAGGACGGCTCGGCAAACACTGGTGCGGCGGACAGGGACAGCAGGGCTGCAAGAGCAAGCTTCTTCATGGTCGTCTCCTTGGGTTGGTCCCGACTTTGTGCCGGGGACGCCGAACGCTTACCGACGAAATTCCGGGGGCGGCCATTGACCTGAGGTTTATTCCGCCAAACCCAAGCCAAAGTTTGCCCGCGTATAACCGCAGGTGTACGCGGCGATTTGCCGAGGCGAACCTTAGGGGTAGGTGGGTTTTTGCGGGGCGTGAGCGTCTGCGCAAAATCCTGCCGGTTTCGCGTCATGTCAGCAAAATTTCGCCACTTGTCAGGTGATTAGCGAGCAGAACCCGGCAAAGGATTCAGCGCCTTGTTGTAAGCGTGCCAGTCGGTGATGTCAGGATAACAGCGCCTCCGCCATTCCTTTACCCGGCGATTCATCAGCCGCTTCCACAAGGGTGGCACCATGGCGGCCATGGTCATGAGCGGATAGCCGTAGGGCAGTTGCGGGGCCTCATCCTCGGTGTAGGTTTGCAGCAAGGGAAAACGGCGGTCTGGTTTGTAGTGATGGTCGGAATGGCGTTGCAGGTTGATCAGCAGCCAGTTGGACGCCCGCTGCGACGCGTTCCAGGAATGACGCGGTAGGACATGTTCATAGCGTCCCTCACCCAGATGGCGGCGCGTCAGGCCGTAGTGTTCGATGTAATTGACCAGCTCCAACTGCCAGATGGCGACGAAGGCCTGAAACAGGAACAATCCCAGACCGACCCAGCCACCCAAAGTGATCGCCAGCCCCACCATCACCAGTTGCAGCGCGCCATAGCGCCAGTAGGGGTTGCTGCGATGAAGGGGCGGCAGGCCCCGGCGGGCCAGCATCGCCACCTCGGCCTTCCACGCCGAGACATGGCATTCCACCAGAACGCGGGGGAAAAAGCGATGAAAGCCCTCGTTGTACCGTGCCGTCACCGGATCGCGCGGGGTGCCAACATACAGATGATGCACCCGCAGATGTTCACTGCGGAAATGGCTGTAAAGCACGGTCGCCAGCAGCAGATCGGCCAGCCAACGCTCAATGGCCGACTTCTGGTGCATCAATTCGTGGCTGTAATTGATGCCAATGGTTCCCGAAACCGACCCGATGCCAAAGAACAGCACGATCTTCTCCAGCATCCCCAGATGATCGGCCTGCGGCACATACCAGATCAGCCCGAACAGCACACAGAACTGCAAGGGAAACCAGATCAGGGTGATCAGCCGATACCAGAGCAGGCCGGATTCAGGCGTGGACAGATCGGGATTGTCCTCATTCCGGCCCAGAATGGCATCAAGGATGGAAAACATGCCCCATGAATAAAGGGGCAGCAGAACCACCGTCCAACCGCCCATCACCGCGCCCAGCACGGCCACCGGCAGCAGCCCCAAAGACAGCCAGAACGGCAAAGCGTTTTGCAAACGTTGCACTTGGGCGGCGGGAATGGTTGTCATCGTGGCCTCTTGGTTTGGCGCAGTGTAGCGCAGAGCGGTGACGGCTCAACCCGGCGGATTGGCCTGTGCCACAAGATCATGGGCTTTGCGCATCAGCGTCGGCAGATCGGTCGCACGCAAAGACGGCTGGAATGTGCCGCGATTGGGGTTGCCGGCGGTTTGGACGCTGAACACCTGCAGAATCAGGTGGAAATGGGTGAAGGTGTGGCGCACCTCGCCCAGATGCGCCCAGTCGGCGGCCATGGGTGCGCCTTGGGTGGTACCATCCCAGCCTTCGGTCGGGAAGGCCAGAGTGCCGCCCAGCAGGCCCCGGTCCGGCCTGCGCTCCAGCAGCCAGTCGCCATTGGGATGCCGGGCGATCCAGACCGCACCCTGCCGAGTGGGCTTTACCGATTTGGGCAGTTTGCGCGGCAGTTCGGCCTGAATCCCGGCCACGCGTGCCTGACATATGTCCATCAGCGGGCAAATCCCACAGGCCGGACTGCGCGGGGTGCAGACTGTCGCACCCAGATCCATCACGGCCTGGGCGTAGTCGCCGGGACGCCGTGCAGGCGTTGCGCTCGCCGCCAACCGCGTCAGTTCCGCCTTCGCCGCTGGCATCGGCTGCTCCACTGCAAACAACCGCGCCATCACGCGCTCAACATTGCCATCCACCACGGTTTCAGGCGCATCAAAGGCAATCGACCCAATTGCCGCCGCCGTGTAGGGGCCGATCCCCGGCAGCGCCTGCAACCCTTCACGCGTGGCGGGAAACACGCCGCCATGATTGACCACCACCGCCCGCGCGCAGGCCAGCAGGTTGCGGGCGCGGGCATAATAGCCAAGGCCCGCCCATTCGGCCATCACCTCGGCATCCGCCTCTGCCGCCAGATCGCCGACCGTCGGCCAGCGCGCCGTGAATCGCTCAAAATACGCGCGCACCGCAGCGACAGTGGTTTGCTGCAGCATCACCTCGGACAGCCAGACGCGGTAGGGATCGGACCGCACCCCGGCAGCGCGCAAGGCTGGCCCCACCCGCCACGGCATCGCGCGGGCATGGATGTCGTACCATGGCAGCAAACGCAGACTCACTTCAGTGTCACGCAATCTTTATTCCCTTGATACTGTGCCCTCTGGCGGCAGCGGCCTTTTGCCGGATAGAATAGCATGGAACCAAAGCAGGACCAGATGGCCCGTACCCCCGCTCCCATGCCAAACCC
>JBIHZO010000510.1:0-2737 GCA_044231405.1 Cypionkella sp.
GGCTGGGCCAGTTCTCATGCTGCCCTCGCCCGATGCAGGCCACCGCACATGACCCACCCGGACTTGCGGTGCCCCCGCCTGTTTGATCCCGGCTGAGACAGCCCTATGCCGGACGGCCAACCAATCCGCGTTGCCACCCTGACGGCGATCGGTTGCAAGCATTGTCGTGCCGCTAAACGAACCCGCGCCAGCGCAACACCGCCAGAACCAGCGCCCCGACCAGCAGCAATGACGCCGCAACCGAGGCGGCAAAGCCCAATATCGCGCCCTTGCGCCGTTCCCACGCGTTGACCCCATTCAAATGCTTGACACAGACATCATAGGCCTGTGCCAACGCCGCCTGATCCATCTGCATCAGTAACTTGGGATTGTGCGACAGTGCCGCCGATTGCGCGAGAGCCTCTGCCTGCGCACGCACCCGGCGTGGCAGCAAGCGACCACCTTTGCGCAACTTTTCCGTCAACCCGGCGCCACGCACCCGCAGACGCTCTTCCATCAGCCCAGCCACTCGGTCGGCCATCTGCTGAATCGTGACTGCGCTCATCGGACTCCCCTTCGGTTTCAGCAGATGCTAGCGCCGCAGCGCGACGGCTTCAACCGCTCTGGCCCCAGCACAGCTTCCGCAGTAAGGTCGCGTCATGCTTGCAACAACCCATTATCCCGCCACCGCCCCCGAAATCGCCGCCAATGGCACGGAAAATCCGGCGCTGCCGCTGCTCATCGTGCATGGCCTGTTCGGATCGGGCCGCAATTGGGGCGTGATTGCCCGCCATTTGGCCGATGCGCGCGATGTGATCACGGTGGATATGCGCAACCACGGCCAAAGCCCGCGCGCGGAAAGCCAAAGCTACGCCGACATGGCGGGCGATCTTGCCGAGGTGATCCGCGCTTGTGGTGGCAAGGTCGATCTGCTGGGCCATTCGATGGGCGGCAAGGCGGCGATGCAACTGGCGCTGACCCAAGGCGATCTGATCCGCCGCCTTGTGGTGGCCGATATCGCACCAGTGCCTTACAGCCACGACCAAAGCGGGCACATCCACGCCATGCGCGGGCTGGATGTCTCCGGGAACCCGACCCGGGGCGAGGCTGACCGCCGCCTGTCAGCGACGATTGCCGACCCGGCCCTGCGCGCATTTTTCCTGCAATCGATCGACCTGAAGGCGACCCCGCCCGTTTGGCGATTGAACCTGGATGTGCTAGAAGCGGAAATGCCGAAGATCGTCGGTTGGCCGGGGACCCAAGGGCAATTCGACAACGCGGCCCTGTTCCTGACCGGATCAGAATCGCATTACGTCAAAGCCGAGTACCGCGAGGCGATCCGCGCGCTGTTCCCCAAGGCGCGCTTTGCCAAGTTGCCGGGCGCGGGCCATTGGCTGCACGCCGACCGCCCGCGCGAATTTGAGGAAACCGTGAAAGTGTTCCTGAACGCCTGACTTCAGTCCAGCGGGCGCTTCATCCGCAAAAGCAACCCGTCTTTCAGCCAGAACTGATGGTACAGCGCGGCTGCGGTATGCCCAGCCACCAAGATGATCACGACTGGCTTGGCCCAGCCATGCAATTCGACCACCTGTTCGACGCCGCCATACCAGCCCACCAACCCGGTGACCGGCACCAGAAACATCACCGCATACAGCGCGAGATGCCCCCATTCCGCCGCCTTGGTTATCAGTACGCTGTCGCTGTGCGGCGCATCCGGCACGCCGCGCGACACACGCAGCATGACGCGCCACACCACCAGCACCAGCACGGAAATACCCACAAGGATATGCGCCCAGACCCAATTGGTCATCACCGGCACAGCCCCATCTTCAAAGGCGTCCCAAGCGCCACCCATATCCTCGCCAAAGATCAACTGAAACACGATTAGAGCGGCGATGACCCAATGCAGGCGGATCTGTGTAAACGAGTACCCTTTAAGCGCGGACATGCTGTGTTCCTTCGCAGATTGCCGATATTCCCCCGCCACCAACAGGCGGGCTTTCAGTATTCAATGCCGCTATTCCAGCCGCTTTGCAACATACCAAGACACGGGCAAAGACACCGCCAAACCCACGGCCGCACCTGTCAGAATCGGGATCAAGGTGTCATTGCCTGTCGTCAGCGCAACGATGACTCCGACCCCCATCAGAGTTGTGGAAATGATCGAGAACAGGACCAGCATCAAGCGCATCTTCGGCCTCCAGCCTTAGTTTGCGCCTGCATGTCACGCTTTAACCGGCGCCACTTTGATCCGGGTCAATAAAGGGAAGATTCCGCGTGAAAACCCGGGGCGACCTGCGCCGCCCCGGATGGCGTCAGACCTTCAGGCTTAGTCCGCCCTGACCCGCCGATTGCTCGGCCCGGTCCAGCAGGCGTTGCAAGGCGGCCCCACGCGCAAAATCTGGTTCTGCCACACCCTCACCACGGATGGCGGCGATGAAACGTTCGTAGATCGTGGCCAGCACCGGCGCGTCAACGTCGTGCCATTCGCCCGATTGCAGGTTCGGTTCCAGACAGGCGCGCAGGGTGCTGACGTTCTTTTCCCAACACACCTCCAGCCCGCCCTTGTCGCCGTAAATTCGCAAACGCAGGTCGTTGAGATGACCGCTGGCAAAGCGCGTCGCCGCAACCGTGCCCAGCGCCCCGTTTTCCAGCACCACCTGCATCGTGGCGCTGTCATTGGCGTCCAAAGGATATTCGCCAATCTGATCGCCCGGGGCCTTGTGGAAAGTGGCCAGACGGCACGACACTTCGGTTG
>JBIHZO010000511.1:0-2736 GCA_044231405.1 Cypionkella sp.
GCGACGAAGAAATCCTGCGCGAAACCATCGCCGAAATCGCCCGCGTGCTGAAACCCGGTGGCACCTTCCTTGGCACTATGCTGTCGGCCCGCCGCGTGCCTGTCGAACTGGCCAAAACCCCGGGGCGCGAAATCTCCCGCAATACCTGGGTGTTCGATGGCACGGGCGACAAGGTGCATCCGCACTACTTCTGCAATGGGCGCGATCTGCTGGAGTTGTTCTCGGCCTTCGAGGTCTGCCGTTTGCAGGACCGCGAACACGAGACGCCCGGATCATGGCACTGGCATCTGGTGCTGGAGCGGTTGTGATGGAGCCATACGTCATCGAAGGCGCATCGGTCGTGCTGTCCGACCGGGTGGCACAGGTTTCGGTGCAGGTCGAAAACGGCGTGATTGCAGCACTTGACGGCCCGCGCGATGGTGCGCAGGTGATCGACGGGCGCGGCATGATCCTTGCGCCAGCGATGGTTGATATTCACGGCGACGCGTTTGAGCGCCAGTTGATGCCCCGCCCCGGCGTGATGATCCCGACCGAAGCGGCGCTGCTGGAAACCGACCGGCAATTGGCTGCCAATGGCATTGCGACCGCCTACCATGCGCTGACGCTCAGTTGGGAGCCGGGCCTGCGCTCGGTCGCGATCGGGCGCGAGGTGGTGGACGCGCTTGCCGCCCTGACCCCCCGGTTGACGGTGGAAAACCGGGTGCAGCTGCGCTGGGAGACGTTTTGTTTTGAGGCATTGCCGCTGATCGAGGCCGCGCTTGCCGGGCCGTTGCTTCCTGCCTTGGCGTTCAATGACCATACCTCCATGGGGGTGCTACACCCCTCGGTCGCACTGCAAGACCGTCCCTTTGACCACGACCCCGCTTTTCCAGTGGCCGACATGCACAGCCCGGCCTTTGCCGCAAAGATGGAAGGCCGCGCCAAACGGTCTGGCATGCAGATTGCGGATTTCATTGCCCTGATGCGCGACATGTGGCAGCGCAGGCCCGACGTTCAGGCCGCGATTGCAACCGCCGGGGCCAAGGCCCAAGCGGCAGGCGCGCCCATGCTCAGCCATGATGACAGCCAGCCCGAAACCCGCGATTTCTACCGCAGACACGGGGCGAAGATTTCGGAATTTCCGATGAATCGCGCGGTGACCCGTGCCGCCCGCGAGGCTGGTGACTGGATCGTCTTCGGAGCCCCCAATGCGGCACGCGGCGGCAGCCATCTTGGCTCTCCGGGGGCCGCCGACATGGTGGCCGAAGGGCTTTGTGACATACTGGCGTCCGATTACTACTATCCCGCACTGCTGTCCTCGGTGGCGCGATTGCAGGCGGACAGGATCGGCACCCTGCCCGGTCTGTGGAAACTGGTTGCCGCCAACCCGGCTGCAGCTTTGGGCTTGGGCGACCGTGGCACAATCGCACTTGGGAGCAGCGCCGACCTGGTGCTGCTGGACTGGCCCGAGGGATGCACGCCGGTGGTGCGCAACTGTATCGTCAAGGGCCGGGCGGCTTATGGCGCAATCGCGGCAGGCTAGGCGATGCCAGATGCGGTAGAGCTTTTTGACGGGTTGGCTGAAACCTACGAGTTGCACCGCCCCGGTTATCCCGCAGCCGCCTTTCAGGCTTTGGCTTCTGATCTGCGCTGCCAAGCCAGACGGGCCGTTGATGTCGGCGCCGGGCCGGGCAATTCCACAGCCTCGTTGCGCGACGCCCTTGGTCCCGAATGGCGCATCGTGGCGCTTGAGCCGGGGCGCGACATGCGCCGTGTGCTGGCGCGGCGGTTTTCAACGGCTGCGGATGTTCATGTGGTGGATGCAACCGCCGAAGACATGCGGCTCCCAAATGGCTTTGCGGCCCTCGTGGTCGCTTGCACGGCCTTTCACTGGTTCGATGCTGCCAGATTTTACACCGAAGCCGAGCGCGTGCTTGCACCGGGCGGCGTGCTAGGCTTGGTCCGCAACCGTCGCAGGTCGCAGCCGGTCATCTGTGCCTTTGACCACTACATCGAGGCGCATTCTGCCGAAGCGCCCGACCTTGCGCGCCGCGAAGCCGGCAAAGAACCGGTGGTCCGGGATCTGGCCCAGTTGCCCGGCTTTATGACGGCCCGATCTTGCACCTACCATTGGACAAGCCAGATTTCGGCGCGCGGGTTGATCGACCTTTACCTGACCCGCTCCACGCTTTGGGGCGTGGTCCGGCGCATCGGGTTGGGCCGGGTGATGGACGATCTGACAGCAATCTGCGCCGAACACGGTCTGGCAGAAGAACCGACCGAAATCGCATGGGAAACCACGGCGAAATGGGCACGAAAACGAGGCGAATGACACAAATGCTGGACGGAATGACAAAGAACCTGACGCTTGCAGGCGGGCGCATCGTGACTTTGGATGGGGTGGTCGAAGGGGCTGTCGACATTGAAGGTGGTTGCATCGCGGGCGTCCGTCCGAATGCGCGACCGACTGGTGCCATGGATCTTGCCGGCGATTACCTGATCCCCGGGATTGTCGACGTCCACACCGATCATGTCGAGGCGCATGTCTTCCCCCGCGCTGGCGTGCAATGGGACTTCCTGAATGCTCTGATGGCCCATGATGCCGTGGTGATCGCCGGTGGCACCACGACGGTGCTGGACAGCCTGTGCGTTGGCGCATCGATGAAGCGGCCCGAACGGCGTGAGCTGCTGGTGCCGCTGGTCGCAGCCTTGGAAAAAGGCCGCGCCTATGGTCTGTTTCGTGCCGATCACCTGCTG
>JBIHZO010000512.1:0-2730 GCA_044231405.1 Cypionkella sp.
CATCCGCCAGCCTTGCCGAGGCCGATCCGGGGCGCATCGGCTTTTGCTGCGTGTCATGCGCCGCCCATCCGGTCAGGCAAATGATTTCAAATGTCGCCGGAAGACGCCCATCGGGCAAAGCGTAGGTGTCCGCATAAATCGCCGCAGCCCGCGCCATCACGGCACGGCCCGTCGGTTTGCGCAACCGTGCAGCCAAAGCGTTGCCCTCTCCCATCGCGCGCAGGTCTTGCATCAGGTGAAAGGCGTCGCGGTAAACCACGGTCTTGGTGAAACTGTCCGCCACCGGCAAAGCAAATCCTGCCCGCTGCAACAGCCCCCCCAGATCGCGAATCTCTCCCATCGGCAACACGCGCGGTGACAGGCCGCCCGTCACCTCGGCTTCTGCCTGCGCCAGACAGGCGCGCAACTGGTGCAGGGTCTGTCCGCCAAACATCAGCCCCATGAACAACCCATCGGGCCGCAACGCGCGGCGGCATTGCACCAGCTGCCCGACCGGATCATTCGCCCAATGCAGACACAGCGCATGAACAACCAGATCATGCGCGGCAACCGGCAAGTCCAGCGTCTCGTCATCGGCAACCGCAGGCCAATCCGGCCACAGTAGCGGAAAAGGCGCTACCACCATCGGCGACGTAAAGGTTCTGTTAACCTCAAGGAGCCTATCCTGAACTTCGGCCACCACCTCCTCTTGCAGGAAAAAGGCGGTTGCGCGGGTACGGTGCCGGGTCAGGGCGGTGCGGTCGGTCATCAGGGGCGGTTGCATAGCGCGGAAACATAAGAGGAAGCGATGGGATTGCAAGCCGCTCTGCATCTGGTCTATCCGCCGCAATGCCTGTCTTGCGACGCGCTGGTGACGACGGATTTCGGTCTGTGCGGCAGCTGTTGGCGCGAGACCCCTTTCATCACCGGGCTTGTCTGCGATCACTGCGGCACACCCTTGCCGGGCGAAGAGACGGGTCAGCCGGAAACCTGCGACGATTGCCTGACCATCGCGCGCCCATGGTCACAGGGCCGCGCTGCGCTGCTGTACCGCGACAACGCCCGCCATATGGTTCTGGCCCTCAAACACGGCGACCGGCTGGATCTGGCCCGTCCTGCAGCGGCCTGGATGCTGCGCGCGGCAGTCCCAATCCTGCAGCCGGGCATGCTGGTGGCCCCGATTCCGCTGCACTGGCTGCGGCTGCTCAGACGCCGCTACAACCAGTCGGCGCTGCTGTCCGGGGCCCTAGCGAAACTCGCGCGGCTGGATCACTGCCCCGACCTTCTGCAGCGCCGCCGCCACACCCCCAGCCAGGAAGGTCGCGACCGCAACGGGCGCTTTGCCAACATGTCTGATGCGCTGGCGGTTCACCCCAAACGCGCGGCGCGGGTGGATGGTCGCCACATCCTGCTGATCGACGATGTGATGACATCCGGGGCCACCTTCGCCGCCGCCGCCGAGGCCTGTATTGCAGCAGGCGCAAAGGGGGTTTCCATTCTGGCCCTAGCCCGCGTTGCGAAGGATGCCTAAATCCTTATAGTGATGACAGACTGTAAGGATCACCGCATGAAACCTGTTGAAATCTACACGACGCCAACCTGCCCCTATTGCATCGCGGCCAAGCGGTTGCTGGCGAAAAAGGGTGTGGCCTACACCGAGATTGACGTCGGCGGTCAGCCCGCCAAGCGCGCCGACATGACCAAGCGCACGGGGCGCACGTCTGTGCCACAGATCTTCATCGGCGGCACCCATGTTGGCGGCTGCGACGACATTCACGCTCTGGATCATGCGGGCAAGCTTGACCCGATGTTGGCCTGACCCATGCGCGCAGGGCTGGTGCAACTGACCGTTGGCGACGATCCTGCCGCCAATCTGGCCAAAACGCAGGCGCATATCGCGGCTGCGGTGGCTGCGGGTGCCGGTTTTGTGCTGACGCCGGAATGCACCAGCCTTCTGTCTTCCAGCCGCGACCATCAGCGGGCCATGATGCACCCCGAGGCGATGGATCCGACCTTGGCGGCGCTGCGCGACCAAGCGGCAGCTGCGGGCATCTGGTTGCTGATCGGGTCGCTGGGCGTATTGACCACCGATTCCGATGGCCGTTTCGCCAACCGGTCTTTGCTGATCACCCCGACCGGTGACATCGCCGCCCGTTATGACAAGATCCACATGTTCGACGTGAACGTGTCGGAAACCGAGGTTTACCGCGAATCAGCGGGCTACCGGCCCGGCACCAAGGCGGTTCTGGCCGAAACCCCCTTCGCAAAAATCGGCATGACCATCTGCTATGATGTCCGCTTCCCGCACCTCTACCGCGTGCTTGCCCAATCCGGCGCGCAAATCATCACTGTCCCTGCCGCCTTCAATCACATCACCGGCGCGGCGCATTGGGAAATTCTGCTGCGCGCGCGGGCCATCGAAACCGGTTGCTTCATCCTTGCCCCGGCGCAAACCGGCTTTCACCCCGAGGCGCAGGGCAAAGGCCGCCGCACGCATGGCCATTCATTGGCCATCGCCCCATGGGGTGAAATTCTCGTCGACGCGGGCACCGAACCCGGCGTCACATTGGTGGACCTTGACCTGACCCAAGTCGCAACCGCCCGCGCGCGCATTCCGTCACTGACCCATGACCGGGACTTCACCCGCCTATGAACGAGCGCACCGAAGACATTGCCGTGACCCTGTTCGGCGAGCTTTTCATGGCCGATCAGCTCGCCCGCAACCGCATATCCAAGGCGCTGCCCAAGGGG
>JBIHZO010000113.1:0-9167 GCA_044231405.1 Cypionkella sp.
GCTAAACTCTTAGCGCTTCGCCAAAAACCTCATCTTCAGATTTTCCGAACCTTAACAACCGCTTACGCTTCGTTTCGCTTCGTCACCGTCACTGTTTCGCTTCGGTAAGGCGGTGTTTAGGGAAAGCTGACAGAACCCGCAATAGCAAAAAACACATCACATAGCATAATTTTACAATTTTGTGAATTTAACCATAAATTCGGGGGGTTGGCGGAAGGAACCGCCGCGAACACCCCCCTTTTGCGCAACAATCTTGCCACACAGCAGCACGACTCAGGCGGTTCGCAGCAGCTTTTTCTGAACCTTGAGTCGGCGGGCCAGCAAAAGCCCGGCGACAGCCGCCAAATACAGGCCTGATTCCAGAGTGTAGACCTTGCCAATCATCACAAAATGCATCGCTCCGGCGAAAATCGCCGGATAGGTCAGCCAATGCAGCCGATTCCATGCCGCTGGACCCAGCTTCTTGATCGCCCGGTTGTTCGATGTTACCACCAAGGGAATCAACAGCAGAAATCCGACGAAGCCGATGACGATATAGGGGCGCTTGAACAGGTCGTTCAGAATCTCGGCTCCGCGCAGGCCCATGTCCAGCGTAATCCAGGTGGCGAAGTGCAGGGCCACGAACCCCGCCCCCAGCAACCCCAGTGCCCGGCGGAACTTCAGCAAGTTGATCCCGACCCAGCGCAGGGGTGTGATGCAAAGGCTGGCGATCAGCAGTTGCAGCCCCTTTTCACCGAACGCATGCTCCAGTGCCTTGACCGGATCGGGGCCAAGCGCGCCGTTGGCCGCCTGCCATAACAGCCAGACCGCCAGCAGCGCCTTTATAGTATAGAGAGACCACGTCGGAATCCTGCGGGCAGTTCGGTTGAGGGCGTCACGCATCAGTAATCCACGACCAGATCTTGCCCAGTATAGAGTGAGGCAACCTGATCTTCGTAGCCGTTGAACATCAGCGTGTCTTTGCGACCCGCAAACAGTCCACCGCCGATCGGACGCTCTGACGCCTGCGACCAACGCGGATGGGTCACGTTGGGGTTCACATTGGCATAGAAGCCATACTCATTCGCCTGCAGCATGTTCCATGTGGTGCGCGGCTGCTCCGCCGACAGGGTGATCCGCACAATCGACTTGATGGACTTGAACCCATACTTCCACGGCACCACCAACCGGATCGGGGCGCCGTTCTGATTTGGCATCGGTTCACCGTAAAGCCCGGTTGCCATGATTGTCAGCGGATGCATCGCCTCGTCCAGCCGCAAGCCCTCACGGTAAGGCCACTCTATAGATGCGGTGTTTTGCCCGCGCATTTCCTCGGGACGGACAAGCGTTTCAAAGCCAACATATTTCGCGCCCGCCTGCACACCCAGCTTCGTCAGCAAGCCCGACAACTGAAACCCCTGCCATGGTATGATCATCGACCAGGCCTCGACGCAGCGGAAACGGTAGATGCGCTCCTCTATCGGTTGGCCCGCGATCAGGTCGGCCAAGGAATACGTGCCGGGATTTTCCACCAACCCATCAACCGTGACAGACCAAGGATCGGTGGTCAGGGCGCCGGCATAGGTGGCAGGGTCAGTCTTGTCGAAACCGAACTCATAATAGTTGTTGTAGCTGGTAATGTCCTCCAGCGTGTTGGGCGTCTCATCCGTCGAGTATCCCGCCGCGAAGGCTGGACCTGTGAAGGCAAGACCCGCTGCGGCGGCCATGATCTGGCGGCGGTTCAGAAAGTGAGATTTCGGGGTCACGTCCGACCACCGCAGGTTTGTCTTGAAGGTCATCGTGGTTTCCTATCTGCTATTGGGCAGAAGATGCCGCGAAATCCGTGAAAGACAAAATCATCTTGTCTCACATCTGCGCCAACGGCCTGTAACAATCGGCGGATGGCTCACCAAAGATCACAGTCGCTGAACCAATTGTGACTGGAAATCTCAAAACGCTGCGGCTTAGGGCGGTTTTGGAACATGACAAGACCCGATCACGGCAATTTAACAGTGAACCAGTCGGGCCTCTGCTGCGTTTCCTCTTCGCCAATCAGGCACAGATCAACAGGAGTGACCCCAATGATCCGCAGAACCTTTCTTGCAATGACCACCGCACTTGCATTCGCCGCACCGGCCTATGCAGCAGACATGGACATCGTTGATACCGCCGTCGGCGCGGGCAACTTCACCACCCTCGTTGCAGCCGTCACCGCCGCCGGGCTGGTTGACACGCTGAAAGGCGAAGGTCCGTTCACCGTGTTCGCACCGACTGACGCAGCCTTTGCCGCGCTGCCTGCTGGCACTGTGGAAGACCTGCTGAAGCCCGAGAACAAGGACAAACTGGTTGCCTTGCTGACCTACCACGTCGTGGCTGGCAAAGTGATGTCGACCGACCTGACCGAGGGCATGAAGGCCGCCACCGTCAATGGTGCCGAAGTGACCATCACTCTGGATGGCGGAGCCAAAGTAAACGGCGCCGTGATCTCGGCCGCCGACATTGCGGCCACCAATGGTGTGATCCACGTGATCGACACCGTCATCATGCCGCCGATGTAATTTGGCTGATCAGGGAGGGGGGCGTGTTGCCCCCCTTTTCTTGGCGCTTTCACGCATCTGTGGCGCGCAAAAAGCGGCGGTCCCAACTCGGGACCTTTCTTTATTGATTATAAATCAACCACTTGGCAGTGCCATTTTAAGATTTTGTTAAGATTTGAGCGCAGGCGCGCATATCCGACTGTAAATTCGGTCTGACCGGCACCATGATTTCCAAGGTGCGCCTGGTCCATGGCCCGAGCTACTGGCAAACCCAGACCGCTGATCTGCACCCGATCTGACCCCTTCGGACAAAGCAGGGGGGGGGCGACAAAGACCCCCCCGCTGCGTTCTTAGTGCACCACGGATTCCGCAGGCCGCTCCCGCCGAGACGCCGACACCCGGTCCCCGATGATCAGCCCATCGGCGCCAGCCGACACCACCACGGTGGCACCGTCCAGCACATCACCAGCCAGGATCATCCCGGCCAGCGGATCTTGCAGATGGCGTTGGATCACCCGCTTCAACGGACGTGCGCCAAAGACCGGATCATAACCTTCGTCGGCCAGCCATTGCCGCGCCGCATCATCCAGATCCAACGTGATCTTGCGGCCCAACAGGCGTTTCTCCAGCCGCCGCAGCTGTATTTCGACAATGCCAGACATGTCGGCGCGGTTCAGGCGGTCGAAGATGATCTGTTCATCCAGACGGTTCAGGAATTCCGGCCGGAAGTGCTGCCGGACGGCTTCCTCGACCTCGCGCCGCGCCTGGGTGATGTCGCCGCCTTCGGGCAGTTCCGACAGGCTGCGCGCGCCAAGGTTCGACGTCAGGATGATCAGCGTTTGCTTGAAATCGACGGTGCGGCCCTGACCATCGGTCAGCACCCCATCATCCAGCACCTGCAGCAACACGTTGAACACATCAGGGTGCGCCTTTTCCACCTCGTCGAACAGCACCACCTGATAGGGGCGGCGGCGGACGGCTTCGGTCAGAACGCCGCCTTCATCATAGCCGACATAGCCGGGCGGCGCGCCAATCAAACGGGCGACCGAGTGTTTCTCCATGAATTCCGACATATCAATGCGGACCATGGCACTGTCATCATCGAACAGATACTCGGCGACCGCCTTGGTCAGCTCGGTCTTGCCCACCCCAGTTGGGCCCAAGAACAGGAAGCTGCCCAAAGGCCGCCCCTCGTCGTTCAGGCCCGCGCGGGCACGACGCACGGCGTTGGACACGGCCGTCACGGCGGCACGTTGGCCGATCACGCGTTTGCCCAGTTCCTCTTCCATGCGCAAAAGCTTTTCGCGTTCACCTTCCAGCATCTTGGCCACCGGAATCCCGGTCCAGCGTTCCACCACTTCGGCAATCTGTTCGGGGCGCACGGCTTCAGACACCAAAGCATCGCCTTCGCGCGCCTCGGCCTCGGCCAGCTTTTTCTCAAGCCCCGGAATGATGCCGTAAGACAACTCTCCGGCCCGGCCCAAATTGCCGTCGCGTTTGACCTGCTCCAACTCGGCCCGCGCGCGGTCCAGTTGTTCCTTCACGTCGCGGGCGGCTTCCAGCTGATCGCGTTCGGCCTGCCATTTGGCGGTCATTTCCGAAGATTGCTCCAACAGGTTGGAGAGTTCTTTTTCCAACCGCTCCAAACGATCCTTGCTGGCCGCATCATCCTCTTTCTTCAACGCCTCGGCTTCGATCTGCAATTGCAGGATCTGACGGTCGAGTTGGTCGAGTTCTTCGGGCTTGCTGTCCACCTCCATCCGCAGACGGGAAGCGGCCTCGTCCATCAGGTCGATGGCCTTGTCGGGCAGAAAGCGGTCGGTGATATAGCGGTGCGACAGGGTGGCGGCGGCGACCAAGGCCGCATCCGCAATGCGGACGCCGTGGTGCAGTTCGTATTTCTCCTTGATGCCGCGCAGGATCGAGATCGTGTCCTCCACCGTGGGTTCTGACACCATCACCGGTTGGAACCGCCGGGCCAAGGCCGCGTCTTTTTCCACGTATTTGCGGTATTCGTCCAAGGTGGTCGCGCCCACGCAGTGCAATTCGCCCCGCGCCAAGGCAGGTTTGATCAGGTTGGCGGCATCCATCGCGCCATCGGATTTGCCAGCACCGACCAAAGTGTGCATCTCGTCGATGAACAGGATGATGTCGCCCTCTGCAGCCAGAACCTCATTCAGGACGGCCTTCAGCCGTTCCTCAAATTCACCGCGGTATTTCGCGCCTGCAATCAAAGCACCCATGTCCAGTGCCATCAGCTTCTTGTTGCGCAGGGATTCCGGCACATCGCCGTTGATGATGCGCAAAGCGAGGCCTTCGGCGATCGCGGTTTTGCCGACGCCGGGTTCACCGATCAGCACCGGGTTGTTCTTGGTGCGGCGGCTCAGGACCTGCATCGTGCGGCGGATCTCTTCGTCACGGCCGATGATCGGATCGATCTTGCCCTGCTCGGCGGCTTCGGTCAGATCGCGGGCGTATTTCTTCAGCGCGTCATAGCCTTCCTCGGCCGAAGCCGAATCCGCCGTGCGGCCTTTGCGAATATCATTGATCGCGGTGTTCAGGTTTTGCGGCGTGACCGCCCCCGCCAACAACGCCTGTTTGGACGGGCCTGCCACCATGCACAGGGCCATCAGGATGCGTTCAACGGGTACGAAAGAATCGCCGGCCTTCTTGGCCAGCTTTTCCGCCTCGTCCAGCACCTTGACCATGGCCTGATCCATGTAGGGCGGCGCGTCACCTGTGACCACGGGCTGTTTGCCCAGCGCAAGCGTCAGGGCCGCGACCACCGCCGCCGGATCACCGCCAGCGCGGCGGATCAGGTTGCTGGCCAGCCCCTGATCATCATCCATGATCGCCTTGAGCAGATGTTCGGGCACCAGCCGCTGATGGCTTTCCCGCATCGCAATCGTTTGCGCTGCCTGAACAAAGCCACGCGACCGCTCCGTGAATTTATCCAAATTCATCGGTATTCTCCTTTTGCAAAGCGCCTCTGCAATGCCCGAAGTTCCGGCACACCGACATTGGCCTTGACGCATATCTGGGGGTGGCATCCTGACTTTGCAATGGGTCAGATTGCGCAGTTTCACCCCCAAAATCCGCCTATTTGTCGCAGTTGGATCGGCGCGATCACGCCCGCGCACAGGATGGCCGGGATCAGCGCTTGCACCTGCGGGTGGGATCGCCCAATCACCCGGAATAAGAATAGCAGGCGGGCGCAATGCAGGACATTCTACAACCGATCATCCACAAGGCCCCGGTGATGGGGCTGCGGGTGAATGTCACCCGGACCGGGCTGTGTATCGGCGACATGGCAGAGCTGCGACCGCTGGAGGATGGCCAGATCGGGATTTTCGCGCCTGTCCGCAAGCGGTTTCTGGGGATTATCCCCTGGCAGTCTGAAGCGCATCTGGGCCACCTTGGCCCCGCCGCTGTCGCCATCATCGGCGAGGCGATCCAGCAGGGTCAGCATCTGCGGGTGCGCATTGTCGGGCTGACGCCGGAACATCTGTCGGCCAGCACCGGGCCAGAGGTTCACATATCGATCTGGGGCGATGCGGCGCGGTTGCAGGCGCACCGTTTTGCCGCGACGCTATAGCGGTTCGTAGCGCACAAAGGCAAAGGCGCTGCTGTCGGGGGCCCAGTTCGGCACATTGATCGTGCCTTGGCCGCCGTTGAACTCCAGCACCCGCCGCCGGTTGCCGCCATCCGGGTCGCACAGCACCAAGGCCACGGGGCGGTCGCCGGGATGGCCGGTGGTGCCGGGCGGATAGGCAAGGTACAGCAGGTGCTGCCCGTCCGGCGAGGGATGCGGGAACCAGTTCACATTCTGGTCCGCAAACAGCATGTGCTGATCTGACCCGTCGGCCCGCATCACCCAAATCTGCGCATGGCCGTCGCGGTCGCAATTGTAATAGATGCGGCTGCCGTCGGCGGAATAGTCCGGGCCGTCGCAATGGCCCTCACCCATGGTCAGCCGCACCTCATCCTTGCCGCGCTGCTTGGTGTAGACGTCGATCACCCTGCTGCCCCGCGCCGCGACATAGGCCAAAGTGGTGCCATCGGGACTCATGCCATGCCACCAGCTGGGGGCTTGCGGCGTGACGCGCACGGGTTCACCGCCAGCTGCCGGAAGCCAGTAAATCCGCGAGCCTTCGCCTTCGTGATGCGACGAAATCACGATGGTCGCGCCATCGGGACTGATGCCGTGATCGTTGTTCAGCTTGTCCGCGGCACCTGTGTTGACCGGGATCAGATCGGGCGTGGCCAAAGGCACGCGGAACAGGCAACCCTCACCGTTGACCAACAGAGCGGCACCGTCGGGATACCAGTTCGGGGCCTCGATGTGGCGGTCGGTTTGCAGGACGACCGCTGCGGTTTTGGTGGACAGATCGTAGATTTCCAGGCTGCTGCGCATGGTGGCCTTTCGGATGGCGGGTTCAACACCCACCCTAGTCTTTCGGGGTCAGCAATTTCTTGGGACGGATCGCCTCGGCGGCTTTGAAAAGGCCGAAGGTCTGGTTGACATAATTCACCACGCCACCGATTTGTTCCATATATTTCGCCAGTTCCGGCGTTTTTTGCGCCTCGATCACCTGCACCGGACGATCCGGGCCTTCGGCCTCAAACTGGCAATAGAACAACGGCTCTCCACGTTTCAGGATGATGTCTTTCTCGGGCTCATGCCATTCAAACGCCCACATCAGCGGGCGCGGCCAGACGTTCAACGGAAAGCGCCCGCCAAAGATCGTGCCCGGCAGCTGTTCCTTGCGGTAATGCGCAAAGGCCGACAGTTGCGTCACATAGACCAGCTCATCCGCAATGAAGCAGTAGGGCAGCACCATCTGCACCGTGGGGCGGTCCGGGTAGCGCCACTCGGCCTCGGACACCAACGTCATCACCTCGCCCAGCTTGTTGCCACGGATCGAAGACCCAGCCCCGGCGCGGTTGATCAGATGCGCGCGGCCCTTGTCATCGCGGCCAAAGCCAATGTGAATGTCAAACGGCGACTTGATGACGAAATAGCGGCTTTCCATCTGAATCACTGCCGGGCAGCGGCTGGCACTTTTGGAATGCGCCTTGTTGGTCTGCCGGAACATCAGCCGTTCCGGCGCATCATACAGCACCGCGCCCTTGTCCGAGGTCAGAAACCAGCCCACCGTGACCGGCCCTGACTTGGGGCCTTCTTCGGGGCGTTCGAAGGTGACATTGATTTCCATGACCTGCCCTGTTGTTTTGCCGGAGATTCCCCCCAAAGCCCTAGGCTGTCAATGCGGTCTTCAGTGCCGCCACGACCGCGCGGTCGGTGCGCTTTTCGCCACCGGACTGAAACCCAAAGCGCAGCGGTGCGCCACCACTCGGCAAGGGCAAGGCACAAGAGGCGTGGATTTCACGCAATGGCAGATGGCGCAGGCGTGGCAAAGTGGCCACCGAAACGCCCGCCCCCGGCATGATCACACAGTCCTGCCCTGCCCGGTCCATCATCGCAGCCAGCGTTAGCACCCCATCAGGCGCGGTCAGCGCGCCGCCCGAGGATAGAATCCTGCGAAAACCCAGCGCCATGGCGATATCCACAGCGGCCAGCTTGTCCGGTGCCAAATCAATCGCGCGGTGCAGGGTGACGTCCATCCCCTTCGCCTCGGCCAACAGCGCGCGCAGAACGTCTGTGTCCAGACTGCCATTGCTGCGCGATGCGCCCAGCACCACTCCGGGCAGGCCCAGCGACCGCGCGGCGCGAATGTCGGCGCGCATCACCGCCACCTCTGGAGCGGTGAACACGAAATCCCCGGCGCGGGGCCGGATCATCGGATAGCACGGCACCCCGCAGCCCGCAGCCACCGCCATCAGCCCATAACTCGGCGTCAGCCCGCCAATCGACAGCGCCGCACACAGTTCGATCCTGTCGGCGCCCCCCGACACCGCTTCGGCCAGGCCCAGCGTATCGTCAACGCAGACTTCAAGCGCAATCATCGCCCGCCTCCGATCCGGCCTCTGCCGCGCCGATCAGACCGGCATCTGGCCCAAGAACCGCAGGCACCACCAACGGCGCTTTGGTCTGCCGCAAAATACCCGCCCGCACCGCGCCATCCAGTGCCGCAATCAGATCGACCGCATTGGCCAAGCCGCCGCCCACGGGAACCGACGTCACCCCCAACACATTGACCAACATCGCCAATTGCCCCCCAACCAAAGTCAGCCATGCCGCCACAACCCGCGCGGCCACCGCATCACCTTCGCGCCAACCCTGCACAATCGCCTCGGAGGTCATCGAGGCGCCCTCCAGCGCCAATGCCAACCGCTCCAGCCCGCGCGCACCCCCGATGCTGTCCAAGCACCCCAACTGACCACAGCCGCAAGCCAGCGCCGGGTGCTGCACCACCGGCCCATGCCCCCATTCCCCGGCATAACCGCCCGCGCCCGAAACCAAACGGCCAGACAGCACCAAACCGCCGCCGACCCCCGTGCCCAGAATGATCCCGAACACCGAACTGTGCCCAAGCCCCGCGCCGCGCCGCGCCTCGGCCAGCGCAAAGCAGTCGGCGTCATTCAGCACCCGCACGGGCATGGCCAAGGCCGTCATCAGATCCGCCGCCACCGCACGCCCGTCCAGACAGGGAATGTTCGCCACCTTGGCCCGCCCGGTATCAGGGTCCA
>JBIHZO010000114.1:0-9151 GCA_044231405.1 Cypionkella sp.
CTTGCCGGATGATCACCCCCGCATGTGCTCCTGCAACATGGGTGAATTGCGCGCCCCCCGCGGCGTCGCCCACTGCATAAATGCGGCGGTTGGACGTGCGCAGCGCGGGCGTCACCGTCACCCCTCGGGCCGTGAAATCCACCCCGGCTGCGGGCAGGTTCAGCCCCTCCAGATGCACCTGCCGCCCGGTCGCTATCAGCAGATGCGACGCGGTCAGCACCTGACCATCAGCCAGCACGGCCTCTAACCCATCCGGCAGGCGCCGCAGGCGGGCCATCTCTTGGCCTTCGATGATCTGCGCGCCCTCGGCACGCAAGCAGCCGCGCACAACGGCGGCGGCGTCCGTGTCGTCGCGCGGCAGGATGGTGCTGCGGGCAACCAGGGTGACGTTGCAGCCCAACCGCAAGTGCGCCTGCGCCATTTCCACCCCAATCGGGCCGCCGCCAAGGATCAGCAGATGTGCGGGGCGGTCACGCTGCGCAAAGATCGTCTCATTGGTCAGATAGGCAATCGTTTCCAGCCCCGGCACCTTCGGGATTGCCGGGCGCGACCCGGTTGCAATGACAAACCGGCGCGCGCGGATGGTTTGCTCGCCTGCCTGCACCTCTCGCGGACCGCTAAAACGCGCCCAATTGCGGATCACCCGCACGCCAAAACCCTCAAACCGTTCCTGGCTGTCCACTGGTGCGATATGGGCGATGGTGGCGGCGATGTGATCCTTGATTGAGGCGAAGTCGATGTCCGGCGCAACTCCGGCAATGCCCGTCGCCCCGTGGCGCATCAGATGGGCGGTTTTGGCTGCCGCCAGCAGAGTTTTCGACGGCACACAGCCCGCGTTCAGGCAATCGCCGCCCATCTCGGCGCCTTCAATCAGGACCACGCGCGCGCCCATCTGCGCCGCCCCTGCGGCAATGGACAACCCGCCCGAGCCTGCCCCGATGATGCAAAGGTCAGTGGTGATCAGCGGCATTCAGACCTCTTTCCGACGCAAGCGCAGCAGCATGGGCAAGGCAGACAATGCGGCCAACCCCAACAAAGGCAACAGGATTTGCGGCGCGAATATGATGCCCAGATCGGGCGTTTCGCCGCGCGCAAACACCCCGCCCAAACCCGCGCCGACCGAGGTGAAGATCACCGTGGCGGGGATGATGCCCAAAAACGTGGTGGCAAAAAAGGGCGCAAGGCGGATGCCGACAAAGGCCGGGATCAGGTTGGCCACAAAGAACGGCACCGCAGGCACCAGCCGCATGATCAGCAGGGCCGACCATTGGTTTTGCTGCAAGCCCGCCTGCAAGCGCGCCACGGGGCCGTTGCCCGATTGCATCCGCGCTGCGACGTCTGCGCCAAAACCGGCACGGGCGGCCAGAAACACCGCCACCGCCCCGATGCTGGCTGCGATCACATTGTAAGCCGCGCCGGGAAACAGCCCAAACAAGAAGCCGCCTGCCAGCGTGGCAATGGTGCCCCCCGGCAGCGACAGCGCGACAATGGCGATGTAGACAGCCATAAAACCAAGACTGGCCCAGAGGAAATGCTGATCGCGAAAAGCCAACAGCGAGTCGCGGTTCTGGGCCAAGGCGTCAAAGGTCAGCCGGTCACGCAACAGCACCGCCCCGGCAATGGCGGCGGCCAGAATCAGCAAAATCGGCAAGCGTCGGGCAAGTTTGGGCATGGGTCGTCCTTTTCACGTCCCGCATCATGGGCCGGAACCCGATGCACACGCCAGTCGCATCACGCGTCCTTGATGGACAGTGTGAATTCCCGCCAACTTTGGGCGTGTTTTGAAACATCTGGACGCGGCTTTGTCACCCGGATCGGGAAATGTTGCAGAAATCCTGCTTGGCCTGCGTTGACTTACCGCCGATCCCCCCCTAAAGACCGGACTTCAAGTTTACGCCGTCGAATCTTCTGGTTCGCCGCACCCGTCTGATGGAGACCGCGATGAAGCGCACTTTTCAACCGTCGAACCTGGTTCGCGCCCGCCGCCACGGCTTCCGCGCCCGCATGGCAACCAAGGGCGGCCGTCTTGTGCTGGCCGCACGTCGCGCCAAGGGCCGCAAGAAGCTGTCGGCTTAAACTTTGACTGGCCTTTTGGGGCCGGATGCAAGGAATAAGACCATGACACCGCCGAAGGTATCGGACATTGGCACTGATCAAGGGCCATCCGAAGCGCCTGAGGCGGTGTTGGTTTGCGCGGACAGTGTGCGCGTCGAGACCATGAAGAACCGCCCCGATTATCTGCGCACCGCCCAAGGGCGTCGGCAAGGCACCGGCAGCTTTCTGCTGCAGGGTCGCGCGCGGGGCGATGATCTGGCCATGGTGCGCATTGGCTTTACCGCCTCAAAAAAGATCGGCAATGCTGTGGCGCGCAACCGCGCCAAACGCCGCATGCGGGCCCTTGCGCGCGAGGTGTTGCCTGCCATGGCTCAGCCCGGTTGGGACTATGTGCTGGTCGCAAAGCCCGACGCCACCGTTTCGCGCGACTACAAAGACATGCTGACCGATTTCGCCACCGCGCTGCGGTCGGTCCACAAGGCGCGGCAATGACTCCGCTGGCCCGCATTGTGGCCCTGCCCGTGCGCGCCTATCGGCTGCTTTTGTCACCGTGGATCGGCAACGGCTGCCGGTTTCAACCCACCTGCTCGGTTTATGCGCTGGAAGCGCTGGAGCGGCATGGCGCGGCCAAAGGTGGCTACCTGATGGTGCATCGCATCTGCCGATGTCACCCTTGGGGCGGGCATGGCTATGATCCGGTGCCGGGGGCTGATCCTGCGTTTGACAAGGCGCGGTAGCTGTCACGTTGCGCACTCCGCGGGGGATATTTGGGCCAAGATGAAATCAGTCAAGACTCTGAGGCCAGCCATGCTGAACGGTGACACCAACGCCATTCAGCCGCTGGTCGCTGGCGGACCGCAAAGGCCCGGGTTTCGCAACTTGCCCCAGCGAATCGTGCAGCAGTTGCGCGACGCGACAGAAGGCTATGGCATGATCGAACGCGGCGCGCGCTGACTGGTGTGCCTGACGGGCGGCAAGGACAGCCAGACGATGTTGGCGCTTCTGCACGGGTTGCGAAGGCGCGGTTTGTTGCCCGTTGATCTGCCGGCCTGCAATCTGGATCAAGGGCAGCCGAACTTTCCCGTGACAGTTTTGCCGACATCGCCATCTGGCCGATCCGGGCCTGTTTGATTCTGTCGGGCTGCTGAGGGATTGTGAAAAGTTTAGCGAAAATCCTTTGCAACTTCGGGATGCGGATTAACCTTCCGATCAACCTGTTTGCTTAGGGTCGCCCCGTCGGGGTGCGCCAGCCCCGCGCTACACACGGGGTCGCCGGATGCCAAATCTGTCTGTTGCCAGCCTGATCAATGCTTTGCGGCCGATTGCGGTGCATCTGCGGCGGCCCGAATGGATGGTGTTTTTGCCTGCGCTGACCTTGGGCGCATTCTGGCTGGGCGGGGAAGAGGTGTTGATCCTGACGGCGCTCGCCACGCCCCTGCTGTTTGCCGTCGCTGGGGCGTTCCGCTTTGCTGAGACTCCGGCTTTGGGTCTGCCCGATGCCTTGGCGGGCCTGTCTCTGCGCAATCAGATCGTGGGAACTCTGGACCTTATCCTGCGCGAGGCCCCGATCACCGGACGCAACACCGCCTGCCTTGTGCTGCAATTTGATGAGGCTGATGTTCTGGTGGACCGGCACGGCCGTGCCGCCCAGACCGAGGTTTTGGCGCGATCGGCCGAACGCATCTGTGCCGCGTTGCGCGAAGGTGACGTGGTGGCGCGGCTGGAGGGCGGCGGCTTTGCCGTGGCACTGGCCCCTGTCCGCAGGCTGGATCTGGAAAGCGTGGTGCAACTGGCAACCCGCTTGCAGGCCGCAGTTTCCGTGCCGGTCAGCGTGAACGCGACACGGCTTTACGTCAGTTGCTCCGTCGGTTTCTGTCTAGGACTGCGCAGCCCGGTTCCCAACGGCAAGGCGCTGCTGGACGCGGCCCAGGTCGCGGCGGATGAGGCAGCGCGCCATGGACCCGGCGCGCTGCGTGCTTATGCCCCTGACATGGCCCGAAACCGCGCCGATCGTGACGCTTTGCGCGAAGAGTTGGAAATGGCCTTGGATGAGGGCCATATCCGCGCGCATTTTCAGCCTCAGATTTCCACTGACACTGGCGCAATCACCGGGTTTGAGGCGTTGGCCCGTTGGTATCACCCCGAAAAAGGCCTGATCGCACCCGGCGAATTCCTGCCGCTGATTGAGAACGCGGGCCTGAGCGAACGGTTGGGAGAGGTGATGCTGTACAACGCACTTGCGGCTTTAGCGCGCTGGGACAAGCTGGGGCTTGGCATTCCCACCGTGGCCGTCAACTTTTCGGCCAGTGAGTTGCGCAACCCCAGAATGGCCGACAAGCTGAAATGGGAGTTGGACCGCTTTGATCTGCAACCGGCCCGCCTGTCCGTTGAGGTGTTGGAAAACGTGGTCGCTGACACGGATAATGACGTGATCGTTTCCAACATCGCGGCGCTGGCGCGGCTGGGTTGTGGCATTGATCTGGATGATTTTGGGACTGGCCATGCCTCTATCACATCGATCCGGCGGTTTGAGGTGCGGCGGATCAAGATTGACCGCAGCTTTGTCACCCACATCGATGAAGACCGCGAACAGCAAAAGATGGTGGCGGCGATTCTGTCGATGGCAGAACGGCTGGGTCTGGCGACACTGGCCGAAGGCGTGGAAACGCCTCAAGAGCATGCCATGCTGGCGCAACTGGGCTGCGGCGACGTGCAGGGGTTTGGCATCGCCCGCCCGATGCCGGTGGATGAAACCATGGACTGGATCTCACGACACCGCGCAAGACTGACTCAGGCCCCGCGCATTGGGCAACGGATGCGATAATGTTGGAAGCACATGGCGGTCAACCGGGCGAACCACCCGCTGCAACTTCGGAAACGCTGGAAACCGGAACGGCTTTCGCCGCCGAAACGTGGAATTGTCCTGCAATCGGTGGCGCGCTGGCTTGGCGGGGGGAAAACCGCTTGACCTTTGCCGCACCCTATCGTTGAACCACGCCTGACCTTGAACATGAATGGTGGTGGTCCCTATGGACGATCAGAACAAAAGACTTATCCTTGCAACCGCGCTCAGCTTCCTTGTGATCATGGGCTGGTTCCTCGTTGGACCCATGCTTTTCCCGCAGTGGTTTCCGACCGAACAAGCCGTGGTGGCACAGCAAGAGCCCGCCGCAACCGCCGCTGTGCCCGCGGTCGATCCGGCTGCCAGCGCCGCGCTGACGGAACCGCTGCCAGAGGCGCCGCGTCTGACGATCGACACACCGAAACTGTCCGGCTCGATCTCGATGCTGGGTGGACGGTTGGACGATCTGTCGCTGAAGACCTATCGCGACACCATCGACCCGGCTTCGCCCGAGGTGCGGCTGCTGTCACCGGTGGGCAAAGATGCCCCATACTATGCCGTCTTTGGCTGGGCGCCGGGTATTGGTCTGGCTGCAGAAGACGTGCCAAGCGCCAAATCGGAATGGAAAATTGCTTCGGGTGGCACACTGTCGCCGGACAAGCCGGTCACACTGCGCTGGGAGAATGGCAAGGGTTTGATATTTGACCGCACCATTGCGGTGGATTCAAACTTCATGTTCACCGTGACCGATTCCGTGCAGAACACCGGCACCGCAGAGGTAAGCCTTTATTCCTACGGCATCGTGGCTCGGCACGGCCTGCCAAAGCTGCAGAACATCTATGTGGTGCACGAAGGCATGGTGCGCCGCACCGATGGGACATTTCAAGAAGCCAATTACGATGACGTGACGGGCTACCCGATCGTGGACCGCGAAGCCGCGCAGGCCGAAGTGATCGAGGCCACCACCGATGGCTGGATTGGCTTCACCGACCATTACTGGATGGCCACACTGATCCCAGAGCAGGGGAAGCCTTATACTTCTGTCGCCAAATATGTCGCCGGGGCCGACATCTATCAGGCCGAAGTGCGGCAGCCACTGATGTCAGTGGCTCCGGGTGCGACTGTCAAAACCAAGACCCAATTGTTCGCCGGTGCCAAGGAATGGGAAACCATCCGCAATTATCAGTCGGCTGGCATTGCGGGCTTTATTGATTCGATTGACTGGGGCTGGTTCTATTTCCTCACCAAGCCGATTTTTGCCGTGCTGCACTGGCTGAACGGCATCATCGGCAACATGGGTCTGGCGATCATCGGTCTGACCTTTGTCTTGAAACTTCTGGTGCTGCCGCTGGCCTACAAGTCCTATGTCTCGATGGCCCGGATGAAGGAATTGCAGCCCGAAATGGAAGCTCTGAAAGAGCGTGTGGGCGAGGACAAGCAAAAGCTGCAAAAGGAAATGATGCAGCTGTACAAAGACAAGAAGGTCAATCCTGCGGCGGGCTGTTTGCCGATCCTGATCCAGATCCCGATTTTTTTCAGCCTGTACAAGGTGATCTTCGTCACGCTGGAACTGCGCCACGCGCCGTTCTTTGGCTGGTTGAACGACCTGTCGGCACCTGACAGTTCGTCCTTGTTCAACCTGTTCGGCTTGCTGCCATGGGCTGGCCCGGCTGCGGGCACCATCACCGCACTGATCTTCATCGGGGTGTTGCCGATCCTTCTGGGCATCACCATGTGGCTGCAACAGAAACTGAACCCAGCCCCCGCTGACCCGGTTCAGCAGCAGATCTTCGCCTGGATGCCATGGGTGTTCATGTTCATGTTGGGCGGTTTTGCCAGCGGCTTGGTGGTGTACTGGATCACGAACAATACCATCACCTTCGTGCAGCAATACCTGATCATGCGCAGCCACGGCCACAAGCCGGACCTGTTTGGCAACATCAGATCCGGTCTTGCCCGCAAACCCGCAGTGGCGGCGGTTGTCCCGGACAAGGCCAAGAAGAAATGACAGGACGGCTGGCGCAGATTTGCCGCCACCCGATCAAGGGACACGGACGCGAAGACCTCGCGTCCGTTCGTCTTTTGGCCGGAGAGTGTGTGCCGTGGGACCGGCACTGGGCCGTTGCACATGACGCGGCGCGCTTGGCACCAGGCTGGAATCGCTGCGTGAATTTCGCGCGGGGGGCAAAAGCGCCGGCGCTGATGGCGATCTCTTCCGAACTGGACCCGGCGACAGGCGTCGTGACCTTGCATCACCCCGAACAGGGTGAACTTCGGTTTCGCCCCGGTGATGCCGCCGATCTGCCAAGGTTTCTGGATTGGGTCAGCCCACTGAATCCGCCCGAGCGCGCGCAGCCTGTGTCGATCGTGGCGGCTGGGCGGGGGATGACGGACAGCGATTTTCCATCGGTGGCCATTCTGAACACCGCGTCTTTGGCGGATTTGTCGGCGCAGATGGGTATGGATCTGTCGCCCGACCGTTGGCGCGGCAATCTGTGGCTCGACGGGGCCGCCCCCTGGGCGGAATTTGACTGGATCGGGCAAAGCATCCGTATCGGTGGTGCGGTGTTGCAGATCAAAGAGCGCATCACCCGGTGCAGCGCCACCAGGGTGGACCCGAAGACGGGTTTGACCAACGCCGACACGCTGGGCGCCCTGGAGGCAAACTTTGGCCACCAGGATTTCGGCGTCTACGCGGTTGTGACACAAAGCGGACCCATCGCGGTCGGCGACGAATGGAGACTGGCATGAGCCTGCAATTCACCCTTGCCCCCGAACCCGAATTTGAAGCCCGCGAGAAGGGCCGTCTGATGTTCGCAGGCCAGGTCGATTTCGTCAAAGGCGTGGTCGCCATGTCTGGGCTGCCCCCCGCGGACCGGTTGGAAGTCTGCTTTGCAGGGCGGTCCAACGTTGGCAAGTCCAGTCTGATCAACGCGCTGTGCGGGCGCAAAAATCTGGCGCGGGCGTCAAACACGCCGGGGCGGACGCAGGAAATCAACTACTTCAATCTGGCTGATGACCGCTTTCTGGTCGACCTTCCCGGCTATGGCTATGCCGAGGCCCCACTGCCGGTTGTCGCGAAATGGCAGGCGCTGCTGAAAAGCTATCTGGCGGGGCGACAGACCTTGCGGCGGGCCTTCGTGCTGATTGACACGCGGCACGGCGTCAAAGCCGTGGATGAAGAGATCATGCAGTTGCTGGATCGTTGCGCCTTGACGTTTCAGGCGGTGATGACCAAGGCCGACAAGGTGTCCAAAGTGGAAAGGGACGCCAACATTGAACAGGTCAAGGCGGCGCTGGCCAATCATCCGGCGGCCTATCCGGAACTGGTGGTGACCAGTTCGGAAAAGGGCGACGGCATTGAAACCCTGCGGGCGATCATTGCCACTCTGGTTTAGGCCGCTTCAAACGTGTTGCCCGCCGTTGATCTGCAGTTCCGCGCCCGAAATATAGCTGGACTGCGGCGAACAGAGAAACCAGATGGCGTCGGCCACCTCTTTTGGCTGACCTAACCGGCGCATCGGCAATGTCGCGACGATCTTGTCGGTGCCGGGTGACAGGATTGCGGTTTCCACCTCGCCCGGTGCAATCGCGTTCACCCGCACGCCGAGGGGGCCGAAATCATGCGCCATTTCGCGGGTCAGGGCGGCGAGGGCGGCTTTTGATGTGGAGTAGGCCGCTCCTGCAAAGGGATGCACGCGGCTGCCGGCGATGGAGGTGACGTTCACGACGGCACCTTGGGCGGCCACCAGTTCGGATTGCAGGCCACGCGCCAGAATGACGCTGGCAAAGAAATTCACATGGAACACCTGCCCCCATGTGCGCAGATCGGTGTCCAGAGTGGTCAGGCGTTTGCCGCCCGCGCCCTTTGGGGAAATTCCGGCATTGTTGACCAGCGCGTGCAGCTTGCCGTTGATCTTGGATTTGATGGTCTCGATGGCGACGATGGTTTTGTTGGGGTCACCCAAATCGATCTGGATGTGGTTTTCTTCGCCCCCCGGCCACGGGCAGCGGGGATCGAAAGGTTGGCGCGAGCAGGTCAGCACCCGCCAGCCTTCTGAGCCAAACCGCTTGACAGTGGCATGGCCGATTCCCCGGCTGGCCCCGGTGAGGACAAGGGTTTTCTGATCGGTCATTGCGGCCCCTTTTTCTTGCCTAGTCAAGCTGTGCCTTTTGAGGGCGGATTGCAAGGTGTGGCGGTGGTCCCAACTCGGGACCTTTTTTTAGTGACGTATTTTCAATGGGTTGACATGT
>JBIHZO010000115.1:0-9140 GCA_044231405.1 Cypionkella sp.
TGGTCGGAATATCCCCCCCCGGAGGGCCCTACGCCCGCGACTGGAGCCTCCGGCGGGGATACTTGAACCAAGATGAAAGCGAGGACCGCGCGTCCGTGAGGGCCGAGCGGTGTCCGAGATCAATGCGCCGGTTTGATGAAGGTGCCGTTGCGCAACTCGGCCATGGCCTGTTGCAACTCGGCTTGGGTGTTCATCACGATGGGGCCGTGCCAGGCCACCGGTTCCTGAATCGGCGCGCCGGAAATCAGCAAAAAGCGGATGCCGTCGGGGCCCGCCTGCACGGTGATCTCATCGCCCTTGCCAAATTCGATCAGGGTGCGGTTGCCGGACATGTCGCGGATGTTCAGCTCTTCGCCCTTGTATTCCTTTTCCAGCAGCACCCCGCGCGGGCGGGCAGCGTCTGCGAACTTGCCTGCGCCTTCAAAGACATAGGCAAAGGCCTGACGGCGGGTGTCGATCTGGAACGTGCGTTTCTTTTCCGGCGGCACGAAGATGTCCAGATATTGCGGATCGGCGGCGATGCCGTCCACCGGACCGGTCTTGCCCCAGAAAGAGCCGACAATCACCTTCACGATGGTGCCGTCATCTTCCATCAGTTCGGGAATGTCGTTCGATTTGACATCCTGATAGCGCGGTTTGGTCATCTTGAGCGCCTTGGGCAGGTTGGCCCAGAGTTGAAACCCATGCATCTGTCCCTTGGCGTTTCCCTTGGGCATTTCCTGATGCAAGATGCCCGAGCCTGCGGTCATCCATTGCACATCGCCGCCCTTGAGAGTGCCGCGGTTGCCAAGGCTGTCGCCATGTTCGACCGCGCCCGCCAGAACATAGGTGATGGTTTCAATGCCGCGATGCGGGTGCCACGGAAAGCCCGCCATATAGTCGCGGGGCGTATCGCCGCGGAAATCGTCGAACAGCAGGAACGGATCAAACTGTGACGGGTCGGCAAAGCCGAAGGCGCGGTGCAGATGCACGCCGGCGCCCTCGATATGCGGTTGGGCAAGCGATTGGCTGATGACGGGGCGAAACGACATTGCGGCGTCCTTGTGCTGGTTGCCTTCAACAATTAGGCAACCCAGGCGATGACAGCAAGCCTGCACCGTTACAGGGCTTTTGTGCAAATTTGCCAAAGGCCCTGCGGCGGCTGTTCAGGAACAGACCACGTTGACCAGACAGATCTTCGGCACAAAGCGCGGGCGGGTCACGATGAACTGACGCAGGGTTGTGTCGGTCAGCCCAACGTTGAAGCTGGGGTGATAAGCCACCTCTGCCTCGACCAGCATGACGCGGTCACCATCGGCCATTTCGGGAATTCGATGGGCGACATCCGCGATCGTGACGGTTGTCAGTTCGGGCAAGGCGTAGTCTGGCGAGCGCGACCAGTCCACTTCGAAGCGGTTGTTTGCATCAGACCAAGTCACGCTGGTGACACGCACCTTGATGTTCTGGTCGGTGCCGATCAGATAGCGCATCAGGTTGCGCATGCCGGGGACATATTTGTCGTTCAGCGTCACCATTTCACGCGAGACCATGTCTGACACGGTGTAGGCGGCTTTCTGGACGGTGTTCACCGAGCGGTAAGCATCCCAGTAGACAAAAAGCGCCATATAGGCCCAGAGCATCAGCGGCAAAACAATGACGGCCTCGGCCAGAAGGGTGCCGCTTTCATCGTGGCAAAACCGGCGCAACGCGGCAAGGGGGGCACGCATCATCATCTCCTCAAGGTTCGGTCACAAAGGCCGAAACGGCGACCAGACCGTATCCGCCCTGCGCGTCCGTTGCCAAATTCAGACCGAATTTCGAAGTCGGGAAAATGGCGTCCTGAATGACGCAAACCCGCACCAGCATGACATCGTTTTGCTGGCCAATTTGCAGCGCCGTCACGGGTTGGATGTCTTCTTCGCGGTCCACGCAAGTGACTTCGGTCTGCGGCAAGGCCCAAGTGGAGGTGCTGACGCGGGTCATCTCGACCATGATATTGGCTTTGCAGTCGGGGAAGATCACCGTGCGCTTGCAGATTTCGTCTTTCAGCAAGGCCGCGTCGGGCAATGTGTAATGGCCCAGACGCAATTCGCGCATGGTCATGTCAACGGATTGTTCCAGCATGATCGACCGTGTCATCAGCAACCCGCTTTCGAACGAGCCCATGAACACGGTCAGAAGGACTGGTACGGCCATGACGAATTCGATGGTGGCGGTGCCGTCTTCGCGGCGAAAGCCACGCGCCAGGCGTTTGACAAGGCGGATCATTGGGTCAACCTCAACTGGCTGATGTTGTTAGCAATCGAACGGAAGGCGGATGAGATTTGCAGGCCGGTGGCGTTGTAATAATGCGCCGCGGAACTGGCGCAGTTCTTGATTTGGGTCTGACCGCCCGACGGGGCCTCGAAGGCGATGCCATAGACGATCACGCCTTTGTCCTTGGCCTGGGTGCAGGCCTTTTGCAGTTGCGTGTTCATGGTGCCGCTGCTGACGCTGGCGTCTTGCATTGCGTTCATGGTGTTGTTGTACATCGTATTGCGGCTGGAGTTGCTTGTGCCCAAGGCCCGCGCATAGAGTTGCCACGCGACCCAGCTTTGCCGTGTGAAAGCCCAGACTTGTGTCCAGTCCTGTTGAACGGCCCCTGCGGTTGAAGGAAAGGGCGTGGCAGACCAGGTCCCGAGATGTGGCACGTAGTATTCATTGGCCCCGGCGATGGTGGGCCGTCCGGTCTGGTGGCGAATGGAGTATCTGCCGTCGGAAGTTGCCTTCCAGATCGGTGACGGGCCGCCCTTGAAGGCATCCGTGACCACCGTGTGGGTGGTGTTCTCGCCATCTGTCATCAGCACGATCAGCTTGAGCGACTCTGGATCATCCCAAGCATAGGGGCGGTCGTCGAATTCGGTCGGCATCTCACCTGCCGCTGCCAAGGTGTCGAATGTTGGTTGCATCACCGGGTCCAGCATGGCCACGCCCCATTTCATGCCCGACATGATCGAGGTGTAGTTGGTGGCGGTCAGGCCGTTGATCTGCAGGGTCAGCTCGGTGATGTTGTTGTCAGGCAGGCGCACGATGTTGCCGGGCCTTGGGCGGCAAACCGGACCATCGTAATCGTCGGTGGTGATCGGTTTGCCATAGCTGTTGTCATTAAAGGCAACATAGCTGGTGGTCTTGTTGGTGCTGGAACTCCAGTCGGCATAAGAGGAGACAGGCAAAGGCGCCGTGACGGAAATGCCCAGCGTGTCAAAGGCGGCGGACGGGAGTTCGATGCAGTTCACGTTTGCAACGCCATGTGCATAAAGATCGTTGAAAGAGGCGCGCAGCGGTGCACCGAGGTTGACCTGCCCGTTGTAGGGGACCAAGGCGATGGAAATGCGATTTTCGCCGTCCGACGACAGCACCGTGTCGACAAAATTGATGGCGGCGGTCTTGAGGTTCGCCAGTTTGGTGCCATCCATGGATCCCGACACGTCCAGCACCAAAGCGATTTCCACGTTGGTGACACGCTGTTCTGCGGTGGAATGGCCGAAGGCATCCATCTCTTCGATACCGATCAGATGGGTAAAGAACGGATTGGTTTCGGCGCTGGCGTCGGCCTCCACCTCGCGGAAGTTCAAACCTTCGGTGACGGTCACGCCTTTCAGGTATTCGGTCATTCCGGCCTTGGCGAAATAGTCGTTCACCACCTCTTCGCCGTCCAGTTCCTGAGTCAGCGACGCTGCGGCCAAAGTGGCACGGTCCAGCGTGTTTTGCAGCGTGGTGCGGGTGGTTTCATAGCGCATCAGATCGACCGCAAGGCCTCCCATGGTGAGCATCAGCATGAAGAGCATCATGCCAAAGACGGTGACATTGCCGTCCTGTGCCGCGCCAAAAAGCCGCAGGTTTTGCACCGGCCCCCGTCCTGACCCCAATGTTTTTGCCCGATCCATCGGCATTCCCCAATTCCAATCCGACCTGCCCGGCGCTGTGCGCAAGGTTACAGAAGGCAGAAAGACACTTCCAACCGACAATTACGCTGACGCCTTTGTCGAGAGTGTGGCGGGGGGGCGGGTCATTATGGGCAGAAGATGGCAGTCTGGGTGGCGTTGGAAACAGTTGGGCATTTTGCGGGTTTGAAGTGCCAGAGTGGCAACAATCTCGCATCGGCTTTGTCCCGCAGGCCAAGGCGGCGCGGGGCAAAGTCAGACCATTCGAATCGCTGGAGTTACGCATGGGGCACCGCTTTTGCTGCGCGATCGCGTGTTATTGGGTCAGTTTCAGCTGAGTGATGTTGTTGGCAATCGAGTTGAACGCGCTGGCGATTTCCAGACCTTGGGCGTTGAAGTAATGCGCCTCGGAACTTGCGCAATTGGCGATCTGGGTCTGGCCTCCTTCGGGGGCCTCGAACGCGATGCCAAAGATGATGACATCCCGATCCTTGGCCATGGCGCAGACGGCCTGTAGCTGGTCATCCATATCGGTGGTTGCGGTCTGAGTGCGGAACGCGTTCATTGCAGCGTGGTACGCGGCAAGCATCGATCCCCCGTCAGTGCCCAGGGCGCGACCGTAGAACTGCCAGGCGACATAGGACATGCGCTGTGCGGCCCAAACCTGATCCCACTCCAATTGGTCGGTTCCTGCACCACTGTTCCAGGCGGTGGCTTGCCAGACGGTCAGGTGGGGCACCCAGTATTTGTTGGGCCCCGGGCGGGTGGCGTGCCGGATCGAGTACTGCCCGTCGCCCGTGCTGCGCCAGATCGGTGCGGTTTCGGTGCGAAATCCGGGGTTCAGGCGCTCTTCGGCAAAGTGTTGACCGTCGGTCATCAGAACGATGATCTTCATCGAGTCTTTGTCGGTGTAGTCAAACGGGCGACCGGCGAAGGCGGCGGGCATCTGGGCGGTCGCGGCCAGCACGCCGCGCGATGCCGGGTCCAGCAGCGTCATCCCCCACTTCATTCCGGCGTTGATCGAGGTGGCACCGATGGCCGTCAGAGCATTGATCTGAGCCTTCAGGGTGGTGCCGTTGTTGTTGGGCAGCCGAATGATGTTGGTGGCCGAGGGCGGACACCATTTGTTCAAAGGGTGGGGCACGGCCCAGCCATCGGAACGGTCCAGATAGCCCCAGGTCATCCAGGTGTTGGAAAAGCTGTCCACATTGCCTGTCATCGGCATTGCGGCTGCAGCCGACAGGCTGGTGCTGTCAAAAGCCGCTGCTGGCAGATCGATGCAGTTCACATTGGCGACCCCGTGCAGGTTGGTCGCGTTGTATTGGCCGCGCAGGCTCGGCCCAAGATTGACCTGTCCGTTGTAGGGGACCAGTGCAATCGAAAGGCGGTTGTCGGTATCTGCAGCCAGAACGGTGTCGACAAAGGCGCTGGCGGCGGTTTTCAGGTTGGCGATCTTGTCACCCTGCATCGAGCCGGACACATCCAGCACCAAGGCAAGTTCAATGTTGTTGATGCGTTGTTCCGCCACCGATCCCGCCAATGCGTCCATTTCATCAATGCCGATCAAGTGCATGAAGATCGGCTCGGAATCGGCCCGGCCGATGGATTTCACCTCGCGTCGATTGGCGGTGCTGGTGACTTCGACATTCTCCAACTGGTCGGCAAGGCCCGCTTTGGCCACGCAATCGCGCACCACTGTTTCCGGCGTCAGGCGTTGATCCAGCGATGCGGCCATCAGGGTGCAGCGGTCCAGCGTGTTTTGCAGCGCCGTGCGGGTGGTTTCATAGCGGGTGACGTCAATGGCGATCCCGGTCATGATGACCATCAGGAAGAACAGCATCAGCGCAAATATGGTCAGTGATCCGTCTTCGGAGTTGCCAAACCGGACCAGAAAGCGGCGGGAGTTCGTACGCACCATGATCTTTTCCTTACCAAACACTCCAGAGCGCTGCCCCCGCAAACACACTCTTTCGCCACTTCGGTGCCCAAAAGATGTGGCGAAATTGTGGCGAAGGCGGCGGGGATGAGACATGTTTGGGCAAGCTGGAAACGGTGCGGACAGGGGGGCAGGATTGTCGGATTTTCAGGAACGACCTCTCGCCCCGATTGCGCCGCAATTTGACCGATTTGCGCGAAATCGAATCACTTGTAGGCCAGAATGGCCAAAAATTATCCACCAATGTTTGCTGAATGATGACGCAAAGCTGTTACGCCTTGATTTGGGTGTATCATGCGCCCTGCCGGGGAGCGGCATTAAGGGAGGATCACCATGAGCGTCGCAGGGGAACCAAGTTTCCGCGAATCCGTCGATATGATGTTCAAACGCGCCACAGCTTTGATGGACCTGGGTCCGGGTCTGGAAGAGAAGATCCGCGTCTGCAACTCCACCTACACCGTGCGCTTTGGTGTGCGTCTGCGCGGCAAGATCGAAACCTTTGTCGGCTACCGGTCTGTGCATTCCGAACATATGGAACCCGTCAAGGGCGGCATCCGCTATTCACTGGGCGTCAATCAGGACGAGGTCGAGGCGCTGGCGGCGCTTATGACCTATAAATGCGCGCTGGTGGAGACGCCGTTCGGTGGGTCCAAGGGCGGGTTGTGCATCGATCCCCGCGCCTGGGACGAACACGAGCTGGAACAGATCACCCGGCGTTTCGCCTATGAGCTGATCAAGCGCGACCTGATCCACCCGGCGCAGAACGTGCCTGCGCCCGATATGGGCACGGGCGAACGGGAAATGGCTTGGATCGCCGACCAATACGCGCGGATGAACACGACGGACATCAACGCCAAGGCTTGTGTGACCGGCAAGCCGCCCCATGCGGGCGGTATCCAAGGCCGGGTCGAGGCGACGGGTCGCGGCGTGCAATACGCGCTGCGCGAGTTTTTCCGTCACAGCGAAGATGCGGCGCAGGCGGGGCTGTCTGGCGGGTTGGACGGCAAGCGCGTTGTGGTGCAGGGCCTGGGCAATGTGGGTTATCACGCGGCGAAGTTCCTGTCGGAAGAGGATGGCGCAAAGGTCATCGCCATCATCGAACGCGATGGGGCTTTGGTGAATGATGCCGGGCTGGACGTCGAAGGCGTGCGCCAGTGGATGACTGCGCATGGCGGCTTGCTGGCCGGCTATCCGGGCGCGACGCATATGGCGGGCGGGGCGGCGGCACTGGAGATGGACTGTGACATTCTGATCCCGGCGGCGCTGGAAGGGGTGATCAACCTGTCCAACGCCGCGCGGATCAAGGCGCCGCTGATCATCGAGGCGGCGAATGGCCCGATCACCTTTGGTGCCGATGCGATCCTGCGTGAAAAGGGCTGCGTCATCATTCCCGACATGTATGCCAACGCAGGCGGGGTGACGGTGTCCTACTTTGAATGGGTCAAGAACCTGTCGCACATCCGCTTTGGCCGCATGCAGCGCCGCGCCGAAGAGGGCCGTTCGCGCCTGCTGGTCGAAGAGCTGGAGCGGCTTTCCTCGGATCAAAATCTGGGCTGGCAGTTGACCCCTGATTTCAAGAAGAAATTCCTGCAGGGATCGGATGAGTTGGCCTTGGTGCGGTCAGGTCTGGATGACACCATGCGCACGGCCTATCAGGCGATGCGCGAGATCTGGCATGGCCGCGACGGTGTGCAAGACCTGCGTGTTGCGGCCTACATCGTGTCGATCAGCCGGATTGCCGCGACCTACAAGTCGAAGGGGCTCTAAGCGCGTTTCATCTTGGTTCAAATATCCCCGCCGGAGGCACCCGCGGCAGGGGCAGGGAGCCTCCGGCGGGGATATATGGGCCAAGATGAATGGGCAAGGCGCGAGATGTCTTGCGACACCGATTGTCGCAGATGGCACAGTTATTCCGGTTTGGCTGTTGAATAAGCAGGACAAATCGGGTTCACTCCCGTTCTGATATGGGGGCTTGCGCATGCGCTATTCCGGCTTGAAAGTGATCACCGAGGGGCTTTTTGGCAACAAGGGCTGGAAACCGGCGTGGCGTGATCCGGCCCCCAAGGCCGAATATGACGCCATCATCATCGGCGGCGGCGGGCATGGACTGGCCACCGCCTACTATTTGGCGAAGAATCACGGGCTGACCAACATCGCGGTGCTGGAAAAGGGCTATCTGGGCGGCGGCAACATCGGGCGCAACACCACGATCGTGCGGGCCAATTACTACATGCCGGGGAACTCCGAGTTTTACAGCCATTCCCTGAAGCTGTGGGAAGGGCTTGAGGCGGACCTGAACTACAACGTCATGCACTCGCAACGTGGTCAGTTGGTGTTGTGCCATTCCGACGGGCAGCGCGACACGCTGGCGCGGCGCGGCAATGCGATGATCAATCAGGGCGATGATGCGGAACTGTGGTCGCGCGAGCAGGTCCGCGATTTCGCGCCTTATCTGGATTATGAGCAGACGCGGTTTCCGATCTATGGCGGTTTGATGCACAAACGCGGCGGCACCGCCCGGCATGATGCGGTGGCCTGGGGCTATGCGCGCGGGGCGGATGCGCGCGGCGTCGATCTGATCCAGAACTGCGAAGTGACAGGGATTGATATCGTCGACGGGGTTGTGCAGGGCGTGCAGACCACGCGCGGCGCGATCCGGGCCAAGAAGGTCGGCATGGTGGTGGCGGGGCGGTCGTCTCAGGTCGCGGCGATGGCGGGGATGCGCTTGCCGATTGAAAGCCATGTCTTGCAGGCCTTTGTCACCGAAGGGCTGAAGCCGATCATTGATTCTGTGATCAGTTTCGGGATGGGGCATTTCTACATCAGCCAGTCCGACAAGGGCGGTCTGGTCTTCGGCGGCGATATTGATTTCTATTCGTCTTACGCAGCCCGCGGCAATCTGCCGATGGTCGAGCATGTGATGGAGGCGGGGATGACCCTGATGCCGATGATCGGGCGCGCCAAGGTGCTGCGGTCCTGGGGCGGCATCATGGACATGACGCCGGACGGGTCGCCCATCATCGACAAGACCCATGTTCAGGGGCTGTTTGTCGATGCGGGCTGGAACTATGGCGGCTTCAAAGCGGCACCTGCGTCGGGCTGGTGCATGGCGCATCTGATGGCGACCGGGGAAAGCCACGAGGTTGCCAAACGCTTTCGTCTGGACCGCTTTCGCACCGGCCATGTGCTGGACGAAGAAGGCACCGGCAGCCAACATAACCTGCACTAGGGGAGAGAGACATGCGCATACCTTGCCCCATCTGCGGCAGCCGCGACCGGCGGGAGTTTTACTATTATGGCAC
>JBIHZO010000513.1:0-2716 GCA_044231405.1 Cypionkella sp.
TGCCAAAGGTGCAGGCACGTCCTGCAAACGCAAAAAGGATCACCCGGATGCCTTGGCAGATCGGTGTCTTCCAGTAGGCCAGCGTCCTGCCTGTTGACAGGGCCATCCCGCTGCGGACAATTGGTCAGGCGGGGCGATTTTTGCCCGGGCAGCAAAAAGGATTTTCCCGGTGTCTTTTGCATCCCCCCATCACCAAGTCGCTCTGTTCAGCCTTGCACTTTGCGCGGCCCTGACAACGGTTGGCGCAGCCGCAGCGCAGACAGGCAACTTTGAACTGGAACTGAACGCGGCGGTCGATGTGGCCGAAGGCTGCCAACTGACCTTTGTTGCGTCAAACAACACCGGGCTTGCCCTGACCAAAGCCTCTTATGAGGTGGCGGTATTTGACGGCGAAGGGTTGGTGTCGTCGCTGTTCGTGTTTGAGTTCGGCGAATTGCCGATGAACAAGACCCGGGTCGTGCTGTTTGCCCTGCCCGAAACGAAGTGCGAGGCGGTGTCGCGACTTTTGGTCAACCGGCAAGATGAATGCGAAACGGCAGAGGGCGCGCAAGAGATCTGCATGCGGGCGCTGAACACCAGCTCGCGGATCGCAACCATTCCCTTCGGGTTGTGACACGCCGCCATTGACGGCGTGCCACTCGGGTTACAGCATATCGGCGGGCAACAGTGCCTCTGGCAGGTTTTGATAGCTGACCGGGCGCAGCCAGCGTCGGATTGACAGAGTGCCCACGGACGTCGCACCAAAGTTGGTGCTGGCCGGATAGGGCCCACCATGCACCATCGCCTCGGACACCTCGACGCCGGTCGGGAAGCCGTTGGCCAGCACACGGCCCGCCTTGCGTTCCAGCACCGGCAGCAGGACAAGAGCTGCGGGATAGTCGGCGGCATCAATGTGAAGGGTGCAGGTCAACTGGCCTTGCAGGCTGCGCGCAATCGCCAGCATTTCGGCGGCGTCGCGGGCGCGCACAATCAGACCCAGCGGGCCGAATACCTCTTCACCCAAGGCATGATTGGCCAGCCAATCCGCACCCGACACTTCAAAAAGATAGGGCGTCGCCTGGCGCAAGTCGCAGACCGAGGTCAGGACCTGTTGCACGCCTGCGGTGGCCGCAATCCGGTCGCGCCCCGCGCGGTAGGCTGCTGCGATGCCATCGGTCAGCATGGTTTGCGTGGCAATGGGAGCAATGGCGGCCTTGGCTGCATCAATGAAGGCCTGCGAGGCTGACCCGTCGATCACCACGGCAATGCCCGGATTGGTGCAGAACTGTCCCGCGCCCATGGTCAGGCTGCCGGCCCAGCCCGCGGCGATCTGCGCGCCACGGTTGGCGATGGCAGCGGGCAGCAGGAACATCGGGTTGACGGAACCCAACTCGCCAAAGAACGGGATCGGCTCGGGGCGTTGTGCGCAAAGGTCGAACAAGGCGCGACCCCCGGCAAGGCTGCCTGTGAAGCCGACGGCCTTGATGAGCGGGTGTTTCACCAGTGCCTCGCCCACGTCACGCTTGCCGCCTTGGACCAGCGAAAACACCCCATCCGGCATGTTGCAGGCCGTGATGGCGGCGGCGATGGCCCGGGCCACAATTTCACCCGTTCCGGGGTGGGCGGAGTGGCCTTTGACCACAACTGGACAACCTGCGGCCAGTGCGCTGGCAGTGTCACCGCCCGCAACCGAGAAGGCCAGCGGAAAGTTGGACGCGCCGAACACAGCCACCGGACCGATGGGCCGCTGGATCAACCGGATTTCGGGGCGGGGCATCGGCTTGCGGTCGGGCAAGGCGACATCGGTGCGCAGATCGAGGTGGGCTTTTTCGCGGATATGCGATGCGAACAGGCGCAATTGGCCGGTGGTGCGGCCCCGCTCGCCTTCCAGACGTGCGGTGGGCAGGCCGGTTTCAGCGGTTCCGATTTCGGTGATCTCTGCCCCGCGCGCGTCGATTTCCGTGGCGATGCGTTCAAGGAAAAGAGCGCGCTGTTCGCGTGTGGTGGCGGCATAGGCCGGGAAGGCTGCCTCTGCGGCAAGACAGGCGGCGTCGATGTGGGCAGGTGTGCCCACGGCAAAGGTTTTCGCGTCACCAGTGGCGGGTGAGGATTGGAAGGTGGTGTCGCCCGCGACCCATTGGCCCGCGATGAAGTGATGTCCGGTCAGCATGGATGCGTCCTTTTTTGGGGAAGCGCCGTGGGGTTCACCCCCCCCCGGACCCCCGTGGGATATTTGAGCCAATGTGAATGGCTAGAAGTGGAAGGCGTCGGTGATGTCGCGGCGGCCCAGTGTCAGCGCGTCGGCGACATGGGTCATGGGAGAGAGGTCTACGTCGGATGCTTGCGCATGGACCAGTTCGGCCATGCGCGCGTAGAGGGCGGGGTATTCGTCCATGATGGTGTTGACACCCTTGGCCGCCTGTCCGTCAACTTCCAGCACATTGCCCCCCATCCGCAGGGCCATCGGACCGGCATTGGTGTCGATCTCGATATCCCAGGTTTGCGGGCCTTCCTGTCGCCAATCGAAATCTGCCGTGACTCCCCCCGAGAAGGTCAGCACCGCCGCAATCGGGGTTTGGCAGTTGGCGGGAAAGGTCAGGGTGGCGGCGGTCAGATGCACCGGGGCGGGCAGGATTTCCGTCAGGATCGACAAGGCGTTGATGCCCGGATCAAACACACCCATGCCGCCCGGTTCAAACACCCAGTCCTGTCCGGGGTGCCATTTGCGCACATCTTC
>JBIHZO010000116.1:0-9122 GCA_044231405.1 Cypionkella sp.
AACTGCAACCGAAGCAGCCATCAGAAACGCGGTGATCTTTTTCATTTATAAACTCCAATTTTTTGCAGACGCTAGATCGAATCATATACGCCTGTGGTGTAAAAGAAAAGCCATGCAAGGTTAGGGTCAGGGTCCAGCTGTGTCAAAAATAACATAGCCTACGCCCTGAGACACCCATTGGCGGGATTTAACCACACGATTCCCAGCTGAAATCCAGAAATCATTGGTGATCAATCCTGCATCGCTGCGGCAGGTTTCCTGAACATGGCTGGTTCCGGGCATTTTATCGCCGCCCGGCTCTGTGGCGGCGGTGCAAGTATAGCTGCGGCGAATCGGTGTATCTGTGCCGTCCAGATAGTGATGGGTGCGGCTGTGGTCTGCCAGAAGCCCCGCAACCGACGGGACATCGGCCGACATCAGGTCCATGCCAAAGCCACGGGTCGAAATCAGAATACCGTCGCGCAGCGCAACCTGCGCCCCATCGGCGGCAGCCCACAAGCGCACATTTCCATCCACATCCAACTGTTGCATGGGGAATTTGATGCCGCGCGATACCAAAGTCATCGCAATTTGCGGGCTGTCCTTGGCTGGCTTTATCGCTGCCGGGGCAGAAGGCCCGGCGGCACGGGCCAAAGCAACCTTCACCAAGGGTGAGCCGCAACCGGCAAGCGAGGCACAGGCAGTCATGACCGCAGCCAGACGCAGAATTGGGTGCAGCATCATTTCCAGAACCTTCCCCATTCCGCATCCAGTGATCCTGCATGATATTCACGCACGGTGTTGTAAAGCCGCCCGTCCACGTCAAGACGCGCCCCGCCGTCCCGCAGGATCGGACGGATGGTATTTTTGTAGGTCTTGCGCGTCTGCTTGCCCGTTGCCCAGGCAAAAGGAATTTCGACACGGATCCCTTTGTCGAACGAGCCTTCGCCAAAGTCGTCGAACGGCACGTCGGTCAAAGTGGCAAAGGCCCCGATCTTCCACCCGTTCGCAAACTCACGGTCCAAAGACAAAGTGGCCCCAAAGTCACCCGCCAGATAGCGACCGACATCAAGCTGCGCCATGAAGCCGTTCCGAAGCGCATAATAGCCTGACACATGGCCCGTCACGATACCATAATCCTGAAAACCAAAGCCCTGATCAAAGTCGCGTTGCTGTGCATAGTTCACCTCGACGCCCAGAGCGTAGGGCTTGTCGACAGGTTTCCACAGCAACTCGCCAGAGACTCCGCCGTACATCCGCTCCAGGTAGCCCAGCGTCACGCGGCTGTAGAGGTTGGGCGCAGGTTTGGCGTACCAAGCCAAGGTCAGGTTCTCCAATGCCGGGTCGCCTTCCCGGTCGTAGATGTTGGAATCACTGCGCACATGCGGCAAGATCGAGTCAGAAACCCGCGTCGATTGGCCGATGTTGCCCACCAGCTTTTTCGCCACGGCCCCAGACACTACAAGCCCCGGCGCAATGTCATAGCGCAGGGTGGCGCGCAGCCCGATGCTGTAAAGCAGCGGATTGTCAGGATCAAACAGGGCAGTGCGCATGTAAGGCGCGATGCCCCAGTCCAGCTTGGGATAAAGGCCCTTGCCCATCACAGCGCCTTCTGGCTGCGCGCCAGACAGAGCGACGATTTCGGCACGGTCACGGATGATTGCGTCCTGACCCGGAGTGAATTCCAGTGCTTGGAGATCGGCGCGGCGCAACACCACTTTGGACAGGGCGACGCCATCACTGACCGGCACCACTTCGAATATCTGCACCGAAGGAGGCAAGGATGCGGCCATGGCGCGGGCCGTGCGGCCGATCGCTTGCGGGCCGCTGTCGATCCGGGTGTTGCGAATGCGCAGCTGCGCACGGCTGCCCGTTACTGCCAACGACTCGATGACAATGCCATCAACGGCCAGCAGGGTCTGCATCCTGTCGCGCACTGCCGCCACACCGCCGGTCGAGGTCACGTCTGGTGCTGTCCATCCCAGATCGCCCCGGACCGGCAAGGGGCCGGCGCCAATTTGTCCGCCCACAGGGCTTCGTTTCGGGTCCAGAACGACCTGTGCTGAAAAACCGATTTCGCTGCCATATAAGGAGTAGACCCCGACTCGCAACGCATCAACGACCTGATACTCCAGGCCAAAGTTGAACGGGCTGTTGCGATCAAAGATTTTGCGACGGGCCGATTCTTCTTGATAGGCGTCGGAGGAATACTCCACCTTCAGGCCAATCTTCTTCGTGACCTGCCACTCCAAACCCGCAAACGGGGCTGCGTCGCCCTTGAACCACTGGCCCAGACGCGGTGTGCCGCCCATCCCGTAATCAACCGCCGGACGCGGACCGAATGGCGCACCGATGGTGCCATAGCTGCCAAAGCGCCCCCAGCCCAAGCCCGCAGTGACTTTGATCTTGTCACCGAATGTTTTTGTGGCGGCAATGTACTCACCCGCCAGAAGCCCGGTGCCGATGATGTCCTGCAGACCAACAGTCACTGCCGGAAGATACTGACTTTCTTTCACAATCTGGTAGCGCAAATCAAAACTGCGATCAAAATAGGTCGCCAGCGGCGCAGGCACAACGTCATCCCAATCGCGCATGGACGTGTAACGAAAACTGCCTGACAGCCGTGGCGTGATCTGAAACGTCATGGTTGTGCGGCCAATAGGGCCAAAGCTTGACTTGGTGACAGACAAGGCGCCATCAGCCTGACTTTCGCCACTGGGCATGTCGATCAGGCCTATCACACCCGAAAAGGCCAAGGTCGGACGCATTTCTGCGAAAGCTGGGGAAAGGCCAACCAGAAGGGCCGCCGCGCTGCCAGAGAGTCCCCGTTTTACCGTCATGATCTGCAACCCTACGCCGAATGATCGTAAACCCCAACGGGGCATGGTTCTACATAAGCCAAGTCAGGATGCTGCACCACTGACCCTACATCAAAACTGTTGCACTGTTGAACTTCTGCCGCCGTTCATCAGTCCAGACAGCCGTTCATTTGCGCACCAAAGCCAGCCGATGCACCCCTGCCGATGGAAGATCGGTGGCCGCGACGTCCTGCTTCCAGCCGTAGTCAACGATTTCATAATGTGGCTGAAAGCCGGTTTGAGACTCGATCAGCAGAGTGCGGATACGTTCAATGTCATTGCGGTCACAGGCTATGGCCAATTGATCCAAAGCCACCGCAAGTTCTTCAGGGGTGCGGCAGATTTCCGTTGCAGTCATGATCCGCGGATGGGCCGTGGCCTTCGGTTCATTGCCGATCAGCAATTCTTCATACAGCTTTTCGCCGGGGCGCAACTGGGTGAAAGTGATGCCAATCTCCCCCGGCGCCGTCGTCACGACATCTGGACTGGAAAACAGGACAGGTCTCAGCCCGTGCAAGCGCGCCATCTGGGCGGCCAGTTCCGCGATCCGCACCGGTTGCCCCATGTCCAGCACAAAGACATCGCCGCCCTGCGCCATCGCCCCGGCCTGAATGACCAACTGCGCCGCTTCGGGTATCGTCATGAAAAAGCGGGTGATGTCGGGATGGGTTACTGTGATCGGCCCACCCGCAGCAATCTGACGGCGGAACAGCGGAATAACGGAACCCGAAGAGCCCAAAACGTTGCCAAAACGCACCATCGACAGCTTGGTGCCCGAATTGCGCGGCGACAGCGCGAGCGACTGGCACACCATCTCGGCCATCCGTTTGGAGGCCCCCATGATGTTTGTCGGCCGCACCGCTTTGTCGGTCGAGATCAGGATGAACGCCTCGGCTCCGGCCGCTATCGCCGCCTCGGCCACTGTCAGAGTGCCAAACACGTTGTTCCGGATGCCTTCGACCACGTTGTGTTCGACCAGTGGCACATGTTTGAACGCTGCGGCGTGGTAGACTGTCTGCACCTGAAAGATACGCATGGTGCGCTCAATGCGGCGCGGCACCTGAACAGAGCCAAGCACCGGACTGATTTTCACATCCAGATTGAGCGCGGCGACAGAGGTCAGCAATTCCTGCTCGATCGAGTAAAGTGCCAGTTCTGACAGTTCAAACAACACAAGATGGCGCGGTGCCTGGCGCAGGATCTGACGGCAAAGTTCGCTGCCGATCGAACCGCCTGCCCCCGTCACCATCACCACTTTGCCGCGAATATTCGCCGAAAGCAGATCGCTGCGCGGCGCAATCGGGTCACGGCCCAAAAGGTCTTCGATGCCGATCTCGTTCAGATCGTCGATGCGGGCCTTTCCGGCCAGAATGTCATCCATCCCCGGAATCGTGCGCAGCCGCAACGGATAGCCTTCAAGCGATTTCAAGATCTCACTGCGACGGCCTTTGCTGACAGAAGGCAGCGCCAGAAGCACCTCTTCAATGCCGTTGGACTGGACCAGCATGTCAAGCTGATCTGGACCATAGACCCGCAGGCCCCCGACCAAGGTGCCCTGTCCCAGTAGCGAATCATCCATGAACGCAATCGGCTGGTATTCCGTGCCCTGCCGCAGCATTTGCAGCAATTGTCGTCCAGAGGCCCCTGCCCCATAAATGGCAACCCGCTTCTTGCGGCGATTTTGGCGGGATGCAACCAGCTCGCGAAAGCCAAAGCGCGATCCGCCGACGCAGAGAAAGGTCAGGATCGTGTAGATCATCGGCACCGAGCGCGGGATCGAAAAGCCCCCCAATTGCGCGGCCAACGCCAAGGCAAGTCCTGAAAGCACCGACCCCAGCATGATGGTGGCCAAAGCCCGCATGGCGATGTATCGGATCACCGCGCGATAAAAGCCCAACCGAACGAAGACGAAAATTGTAAAGGGCACGACGGGCAAAAGCACATGCCACACCCTTGGGTCAGCCATGAAGTCGAAATGATCCAGCCGCAGCCACATCGAAACAACAAAGACCACACAAATCACGACAACATCGACAATAACTTGAATCGCCCGTTTTCGCGCCCTGCTCATGCCAAGCATATGCATAATCAACGGACTCATGACATACCCCAAAATTGCATATTCCAGCCCGCCAACAAACGCGAGCCAAACCCAAAAGCTGAACGAGCAGTAACACGCTATCTGGGGCATTGCACAACTTTTGCACCAGGTCTCCAACTAAAGGGTCAAACATGGGCAGGTTTTGGTACTTCGTGATCTTGGGTTGGGTTTCAGCCACTTTTTTCGGCTCAAGCCAGCCGGTCATCACCGCCCGCAGGCCCAAGAGGGCTTTAACCGATGCCGGATAAATCCTTCGCCTTGCGGCGGTGCGTTCCAACGGCGCCGCTTTTGATGCAAAGAGGCGAGGGCAAGCGATGAACAAGGCAATTACCGAAGGTCTGGTGCTGATGCCGCCGGCATTTGCGGCGGGGCTGAACCTGTGGTCGCGCGAAGATGGGCGGCCGGGACAAGGGTCTTATGATGCGCAACCAAACGCGGCTTATGTGCCGTCGGATCAGGATTTCGGCGGCTGTCTGGAGCTGCAAAAGACCAGTGCCACACAAAAATTGCGCTGTTTTCAGCAGATTCCGATTCAACCGGGCCTCTATCTGCGCGTGACCGCCAAGGTCAAAGCGATCAGCGGTGCGCTGCCTTCCCTGCGCATCGCGGCTTGGGCTGGCAGCAGTTTTGGCACCAACGTCACCTCTGCCGTGCAGACCGGGCCCGCAGTGCCGTTGACGGCTTATGGTGCGGTCGTGACGGTGTCGGCGATCATCGGGTCGGGCAATCGCCAAGGCGTGGATATGGTCTGGGGCACCGCTCCGGTTTACGGCCATTTCGGGCTGGACCTGACCGGGGCAACCGGGGGCGTGGTGCGCATCGACGATATCGTGATTGAGGATGTCACATCAGTCTTTCACGCCGACATGTTCGACTGGGTGGATGTGCGCGACTTTGGCGCGGTGGGTGACGGCGTCACCGATGACCGTGCCGCCTTTGATGCCGCCGATACGGCCGCTTTGGGCAAAACCGTGGTGGTTTCGCCAGGCAATTACTTCATCGCGTCGCACCTGACCTTTGAGAACCCGGTCAAGTTTGAGGGCACAATCACCATGCCCGACGCGCAACGTCTGGCCTGCACCCGCAACTACAACCTTGATACCTATGCCGCCGCCTTTGGGTCAGAGTTGCTGGGCTTCAAAAAGGCGTTGCAGGCGCTGTTTTACTTCACCGACCATGTGTCACTTGATCTGAACGGGCGGCGGGTGGAATTGACCGAGCCGATCGACGTGGCCGCCTTGGCTGGACTGACCACTTTCACCCAGCGCCGCCTGCTGTCGCATGGCCAGTTCACCATCACCCCCGGCGCGCCGTGGACGACGCAAACCCTGACCTCCGTGGCCAGCTATGACCCGGCACAGCCCACCACACTGACGGGGGTTGTCAATGTTGCCGCCATTCCGGTGGGCGCGCGCATCAGCGGCAGCGGCGTCGGGCGCGAGGTTTACGTCAAATCCAAGAACGTCGGCGCGGGCACGGTGCAGTTGAGCCAACCCTTGTGGGGCGGCGCAGGCACCCGCAGCTACACGTTCCAACGCTACAAATACATGCTGGACTTTTCGGGGTTCAGCGACCTGAGCAAATTCGAAATCACTGGCATCGAATTTTTGTGCAACAACGGCGCAAGCGGGGTGAATCTGCCGGTGGCGGGCAAGTTGTTCCGCTTTGCCGATTGCACCTTCAACTCTCCAAAGGATCGCGCCATCACCTCGACGGGCGCGGGCTGTCAGGGCATGAACATTGAAAGCTGCCAGTTCCAATCCTGGGAGTTTGACCTGCGCAGTCAGGACCGGGTGACGGTGGGCTTCAACGTCAACGCCAACGACAGCAAGATCCGCAACAACCGCGCCGCCTATTTTGCGCATTTCGGGGTTTTGGGCGGTGGCAGCCATATCATGCTGGGCAACCACATCTTTGCCGAAGACAACGAAACCCTGGGCCTGCGCCGCGCGGGTCTGGTGTTCACCACCCGCAACGTGCGCGGCTTTATCGTCGGCAACTACATCGACAACTGCTTTATCGAACTGTCGAACGAACATGACGAAGAGCCCGATTTCATTTCTGGCTACAGCTTTGGTGGGCTGACCATCACCGGGAACCTTTTCCTTGTGTCCAATGCCGCCGCCAGTTTCTGCTTTCTGGTGGTGGCCCCCAAAGGCACCGGGCATTCGCTTTCGGGCCTGTCGGTCGCCAACAATGTCTTCCGCAACAGCACGGCCAGCATCGACCGGGTGGAAATGCTGGACACCAGCGTGGCGACGCTGAACTTTGGCAACTTCCGCAATGTGACGTTCGAGGGCAACAGTTTCAACGGCGTCACGCAGGCCACCGTCAGCCCGCTGTTCATCGAGCACAACCAGAACACTGCCGCCGACACCTGGGTGGTCAATGGCGCGGCCTATCTGCCGTTCGGAGGCCGGGCGCGGAACGTGTCCGGACTGGTGGCCGAAGGGGCGATCACCAATGCCAGCAACGCAGCCCAGTTCGTGACACCCTATGTGCAGGTGGAACAGGGTGCAGGGCTGAATCTGGTCAACGTGAAATGGCCGTCTTTGGTGAAGGGCCGGGTGCATCTGACCATCCGCTGCGACAATCCGTTGTAACAGGCGTGCCGCTTCAGGCCAGATCAACCGCCGACAACCGATAGGCCCTTGCAAAGCCCGCGTTCAACAGGGCCGACTGCGGGATCAGCCGGACAAAGGCGAAATCCGCGAAATCAACATAGAGGGCCGCCTTCGGGTGGCCTTTCAACCAGTGCGCGCGCAGGGCGGCGCGACCGGGATCATCCGCCGCCACAAACTGCGCCACCGCCCGCAACATCAGGCGCGGATGGGTCAGCGGATCGCCCTTGCTCCCCACCTCGCCCAACATCACCGAACACTCGGGATGCGCCCGCAGCGCAGCCTGATGCGGGGCAAGGGCCGAGATCAGGGTGACCGGAACGCCCCGCGCATCCAGCCCAAAGGCAATGCGGCTGATCCCCGGCGTGCCCGTTTCCGGATCCGTCCAAGCCAGTGCCGCATGGGTGGCCTGTGCCAGCAAATCGCGGGCCGTGGCACGCGCCGCATCATCGGCAGCGGCGACTGGATCGGGTTTTGCATCTGTCATGGCGGGGCCTTGGGTTGACAGCCCGCAACTGCGGGCGTTGAGTGGCATTATCCTGATCGGCCCTTATTTATGCCAGCAAATACCCCGTCTTATCTGTCCGAATTTCGCCCCAAACTGGTGTCGCTGTGGCGCGAGGGCTATTCGCTGCGCGCGCTGCAAGCCGATGCCTTGGCCGGGCTCACCGTTGCCATCGTCGCCCTGCCCCTGTCGATGGCCATCGCGATCGCCAGCGGTGTCGGCCCAGAACGCGGGTTGTTCACCACCATCATCGGCGGGTTTCTGGTGTCGGCGCTGGGGGGGTCGCGGTTTCAGATCGGCGGACCCGCAGGGGCGTTCATCGTGCTGGTGTCGGCCTGCGTGATGCAGATCGGGGTGGCGGGGCTGATCCTTGCTACCTTCTTGTCAGGCGCGATGCTGATCGGTTTGGCGCTGCTGCGGGCAGGCACTTACATCCGCTATATTCCCTACCCGGTGACAGTGGGCTTCACCGCCGGCATCGCGGTGATCATCTTTGCGGCGCAGATCAAGGACCTGTTCGGCCTGACCCTGACCGGCGCAGAGCCTGCCGAAATCGTCGCCAAGCTGGAAACCCTGTGGGGTTTGCGGGCCACGCTGAACCCTGCGGCCCTTGCAGTGGCGCTTGGCACCATCGCGCTGATCGTGGGCATCAAGCGGCTGGCCCCGGCGCTGCCGAACCTGCTGATCGCCGTGACCACAGCCGCCATCGCCGTTGCCGCCCTGAACCTGCCCGTCGAAACGATTTTCGGGCGCTTTGGCACCTTGCCCCGCACGCCGCCCGCCCCCAGCCTGCCCGCCTTCAGCACACAGCTGATCGCCGCCGCCCTGCCTTGGGCCTTCAGCTTTACCCTGCTCGGTGCGATTGAATCGCTGCTGTCGGCGGTGGTGGCCGATGGCATGTCGGGCCGCCGTCACCGCCCCAATGCCGAGTTGCTGGCGCAGGGCGTGGCGAATATGGCGGCGGCGCTGTTTGGTGGCTTTTGCGTCACGGGCACCATCGCGCGCACCGCCACCAACGTGCGCGCGGGGTCGCGGGGTCCGGTATCGGGCATGCTGCA
>JBIHZO010000514.1:0-2710 GCA_044231405.1 Cypionkella sp.
GCTTCGGTGGAATCTTTCGCCACCTCAAGGCTGAGAGCCAGGATCACCATGGCCGTGACGCGGCCATCCTTCAGCACCGGTACGACAAACTGGTTGTTCAGTTTGACATACTCGGGTGCGTTTTCATGGTCGACTTCAGCTTCAGCTTCGGCTGTCTTCACCACGGGCTCGGTGGCAGGATCAGGGGTGGGGCGCAGAGCCATGCCACCACCAACGCCGGTGCCCAAACCCAGCAAAGCCAGTATGACGGGAAAAAGTTTCCGGATCATGGCGGTCAGAACGGCAAAAGGACGTCAGCAACCTGCTGACCATAGCGCGGTTGTTGCACATCCGTGATCTGCCCGCGCCCACCGTATGAAATCCGCGCACCGGCGATTTTATCATAAGTGATTTCATTCTGGCGCGAAATGTCGGTGGGGCGGACATAGCCCGTCACCAGCAATTCGCGCAGCTCAAAGTTCACACGCACCTCTTGTTGCCCCTCAATCCGCAAAACGCCATTGGGCAGTTCTTCGACCACAGTTGCGGCCACCCGAAGCGTCAGCTTTTCGTTGCGTTTCACTGACCCGTCTCCGGCAAAGGTAGAGGACGATGTGGTGTCGACCGCCTCGGCCATTGCGGCCCCTTCCGGCAGGTCACGATCAATGCGCTGCGGAATTCCGAACAGTGATGGCATGCCCATGGCCTCCTTGCCGCTGCGGCTGCGGTCGCTTGAGTTCTTGATCTCGGCGCTGTCATCAATTTCGATGACCACCGTCAATATGTCGCCACTGCGTGACGCCCGCCGGTCTCCGAACAACGAGCTGCGTCCGGCGGCCCACAAGGACGAAGCATCGCCCGGGCTGTCTGGGGCCACATCTTCGGGCATCGGAGTCGAATACATCGCGTGGTGCTGGTAGCTGCCTTCCAGCGGGCTGAAATCGGGGGCACGGCCCACTTGGTCAAGCCGACCACAGGCGGATAGCAACAGCAAAGGCAACAGCAAGAGGCGCATCGTTCAATTCCTTCAGGACGGGGGGCCCACGCGCACAACGCCGTCCGGGCCGATCTGTCCCAAGACTTTGTTGCGCGAGGACAGGTTCATCACTTCAATAACATCGCCGACGCCACCCCGTGCCAAGGCGCGACCTTCGGTCAGAATGGTCAAATCACCCGCCGCATAGGCCAGTGGAATGATCTGGTTCCGATCAACCACCGTACGGCTTCCCAGATCTGCGGGCTTGATTGGTCTGCCAGCGTAGATAATAATCCGCGCCTCCTGGCCAACTGCGGCCGCGAGATCGGTCAGCGCGCCGGGGATTTCCATGGCCACCAGCGTCACATCCTCGGCCATCAGCGCTGTTTGTGCGCGTATGGTTCGGGTCGCGATCACGCTATCGGCCAGAGCCGGACAGGCGGCCAAGAAAAGCAGCGCGCGCCACATCATCGCACTTGCGTTGTGGCCGACAGCATCTGGTCGGCGGCAGTGATCACCTTGGCGTTCAGCTCGTATCCGCGCTGCGCCTTGATCAACTCCGTCACTTCGCGCACCGGGTCGACAGTGCTTTCCTCCAGATAGCCCTGTCGCAGGGTGCCAAGACCATCAATTCCGGGCGTTCCGACCAAGGCCGGACCCGAGGCTGGGCTTTCGAGGTAAAGGTTCGACCCCATCGCCTCGAGTCCCTTTTCATTGCTGAAGCCGACCAACCCCAGTTGACCCAAAAGTTGCGGGTCCACTTGTCCGGTGAAATAGGCGTAAACCTCGCCATCCGGGTTGATCGAGATGCTGCGTGCATCCGAGGGGATCGTCAGGCCAGGGGCCACCTGATAGCCGTCTGCGGTCACGATCAGCCCGTCACCGGTGCGTTTCAACGCGCCGTCGCGGGTGAAGGCGGCGGCACCCGAGGGCAGCGTCACCTCCAGATAGCCCTTACCCTCGATCGCCACATCCAGATCGCCGCTGGTTTGCGACAAAGACCCCTGACCCAGCACCACCGACACCGATGATGGCCGCACCCCCATGCCCATCTGCACGCCCGTCGGCAGCACCGAGCCATCCTGCGCCGAAACCGTGCCGGGCAATGCAAGCTGTTGATAATGCAGGTCGGCGAAATCTGCCCGGCGCGCGTTGTAGCCTGTGGTCGACATGTTGGCGAGGTTATGCGCCACCACATCCACCCGCATTTGTTGTGCGCTCATCCCCGAGGCGGCGATTTGAAGGGCGTTCATCGTGATCTCCTATCGACCCAGCGTTTCAATGACGCCGCGCGTGCGTTTGTCTTCTTGGTCCATAAAGCTTTGGCCCAATTCATAGGCGCGCTGCACCGCGATCATCCGGGCGATTTCCATCACCGGGCTGACGTTGCTTTCCTCCAGATAGCCTTGCAGAATGATGCCGCCCTCGGCGGGTTCAATCGCACCAGTCGAAAACAAGGTGCCGGACTGGTGCAGCAAAGACAGCGGATCAGTGGGCTGCCACAGCCCGATGCGCGCAATTGGCGCACCATCGGCTGACATTGTTCCATCTTGCGCCACCGCAACTTTGCGCGCGTTCGGCGGCACAAACACTGGCGCGCCGCCTTGATCCAACAGCCGATGGCCATCATGCGTCATCAACTCGCCATTGGGCGACGGCGTAAAGCTGCCCGCGCGGGTCAGGCGTTCGCCATCCGGCGTTTCAATCTGAAAAAACCCTTCGCCTTGGATCGCGAAATCAAAGGGTGCGTTGGTC
>JBIHZO010000282.1:0-5124 GCA_044231405.1 Cypionkella sp.
GGGAAATCGCGGCAGGCCAGCCGCCATGGGGTTGGCCAAGATTGCCTTTCAGCATGTCCACCACCGAGTCGGGAAAAGCCACGTCATGACCGGGGTCTTCGACCTGCGCGCGGGTCAGGTTTTGCGACACCATCATCAGGGCCATATCGCCCACGACCTTGGACGACGGCGTGACCTTGACTATATCGCCAAACATCTGGTTGGCGTCGGCATAGGCCTGCGCCACTTCATGCCAGCGTTCCTCAAGCCCCAAGGACCGCGCCTGAGCCTTCAGGTTGGTGAACTGCCCGCCGGGCATTTCATGCAGATAGACCTCTGACGCCGGGGCCGGAATGCCGGACTCGAACGCCGCATACTGGCCGCGCACGCCCTCCCAATAATTGGAAATCTGCCGGATCGCCGCCATATCAAGGCCGGTGTCGCGTTCGGTGTGGCGCAACGCTTCCACGATCGAGCCCAGACAGGGCTGCGAAGTGCCACCCGAAAACGCATCCATCGCGGCATCAACTGCATCCACACCGGCATCGCAGGCGGCCAGAATCGTCGCTGCCGCCGCCCCGGACGTATCATGCGTGTGGAAATGGATCGGCAGGCCGACCTCTTGCTTCAGGGTCTTGACCAGAATCTTGGCAGCGGAGGGTTTCAACAGCCCCGCCATATCCTTCAGCCCCAGGATATGCGCGCCTGCGGCCTTCAATTCCTGCCCGCGGGCGACGTAGTATTTCAGATCATACTTGGCGCGGGATGGGTCCAGCATGTCGCCGGTGTAGCAAACCGTGCCTTCGCAGACCTTGTTCGCCTCGTTCACCGCGTCCATCGCGACGCGCATGTTTTCGACCCAGTTCAGGCTGTCAAACACCCGGAACACATCGACACCGGTTTCGGCAGCCTGTTTCACAAAGGCCTGCACCACGTTGTCGGGATAGTTGGTGTAACCCACGCCATTCGACGCGCGCAGCAGCATCTGCGTCATGAGGTTGGGCATGTGCGCGCGCAGATCGCGCAGGCGTTGCCACGGGCATTCCTGCAGGAAACGGTAGGCCACATCAAAGGTGGCCCCACCCCAGCATTCCACCGAGAACAGCTGCGGCAGGTTGGCGGCATAGGCGGGCGCCACCTTGATCATGTCGATCGACCGCATCCGGGTGGCCAACAAGGATTGGTGGCCGTCGCGCATGGTGGTGTCGGTGATCAGCACCTTTTTCTGTGCGCGCATCCAGTCGGCCACGGCCTGCGGGCCCTTTTGTTCCAGCAGGTTGCGGGTGCCCATCGACGGCTCCGCCATGGCTTTCGGCGGCTTGGGGATCCGCGCCTCGGCATGGGGTTTCGGGCGGCCAGCGGTTTCGGGATGCCCGTTGACGGTTATATCCGCGATATAGGTCAAGATCTTCGTCGCCCGGTCGCGGCGCTTTTTGAACTGGAACAGTTCCGGCGTCGTGTCGATGAATTTGGTGGTATAGGTGTCGTCCAGGAAAGTCGGGTGCTTCAGCAGGTTGATGACAAACTCGATGTTCGTGGACACGCCCCGAATACGGAATTCGCGCAGGGCGCGGTCCATCCGGTTGATCGCCGCCTGCGGCGTTTGGGCCGTGGCTGTGACCTTCACCAGCAACGAGTCGTAATACCGCGTGATCACGCCGCCCGCGTAAGCCGTGCCGCCGTCCAGACGGATGCCGTTGCCTGTGGCGCTGCGATAGGCGGTCAAGCGGCCGTAATCGGGGATGAAGTTGTTTTGCGGGTCTTCGGTCGTCACCCGGCATTGCAGCGCATGGCCGATCAGCCGCACACCGGCCTGATTGGGCACGCCCGTGGCTTCGGCCAAGGTCTTGCCTTCGGCAATCAGGATCTGCGCCTGCACGATGTCGATGCCCGTGACCTGTTCGGTCACGGTATGTTCGACCTGAACGCGCGGGTTCACCTCGATGAAGTAGAATTTCTGGCTGTCCATATCCATCAGGAATTCGACAGTGCCCGCACATTCATACCCGACATGGGCGCAGATGCGGCGGCCCAGATCGCAGACCTCGGCGCGTTGGGCCTCGGTCAGATAGGGGGCTGGTGCACGTTCCACCACCTTCTGATTGCGGCGCTGCACGGTGCAATCGCGTTCATACAGGTGGAAGATCTCGCCGTGCTTGTCGCCCAGGATCTGCACTTCGACATGGCGGGCGCGCAGGATCATCTTTTCCAGATAACCCTCGCCGTTGCCAAAGGCGGCCTCTGCCTCACGCCGACCTTCGCGCACCTTTTCCACCAACTCATCGGGGCCAAGCACCGGACGCATGCCGCGACCGCCTCCGCCCCATGACGCCTTGAGCATCAGCGGATAGCCCACCGCCGCCGCCTCGATCTTGATGGCGTCGAAATCATCGCCCAGCACTTCGGTGGCCGGAATAACCGGAACACCCGCAGCCATCGCGACCCGCCGCGCCGAGGCCTTGTCCCCCAGCGCGCGCATGGTGTCGGCTTTGGGGCCGATAAAGGTAATCCCCGCCACATCGCAGGCATCAACGAAATCCGGATTTTCCGACAGCAGGCCATAGCCGGGGTGGATCGCATCCGCCCCCGCAGCCTTGGCCACGCGAATGATTTCCTGGATCGACAGATAGGCCCCAACGGGCGACAGGCCCTCACCGATCAGATAGGCCTCATCTGCCTTGAAGCGGTGCAGCGACAACTTGTCTTCTTCGGCATAGACGGCGACCGTCTTTTTGCCCATCTCATTGGCGGCGCGCATGACCCGGATGGCGATTTCGCCCCGGTTGGCGATCAGGATTTTCTTGAAGTCGGTCATGCGGTGCTCCGTTAAGGCGGCAAAGGCAGGGGTTCGCTTTCGAGGCAGTCTAGGGATGCTGCATTGCAGCGCAAGGGGCGGCGCCGCCGGAATGTGACGGAATTGCGATGTGAGACACGCCAATTCACGCCTGATGCGGCCGCGATGAAAAACTGCAAGAACAATCGCAGAACACTTCTTTAATTTCCCGAAGCGGCAGGCTAGGATACAGATATGAACTGGTCAGACGATGAAGATGCCTTCGCGGCCGCCGTGCCGCTGTCACAACGCGCGCTTGGGGCGCGTGGCGGCGGACCTGCGCCCTATCTGGATGATCTGAACCCCGCCCAACGCGCGGCGGTAGAGGCGTTGGATGGTCCGGTGCTGATGCTGGCGGGGGCCGGGACGGGTAAAACCAAGGCGCTGACCTCACGCATCGTGCATCTGCTGAACATGGGCAAAGCCCGCCCGAACGAAATCCTGTCGGTAACCTTCACCAACAAAGCCGCGCGCGAGATGAAAGATCGCGTGGGTCGTTTGCTGGGTCCGGTGACCGAAGGCATGCCGTGGATGGGCACCTTTCACTCGCTGTCGGTGAAGATCCTGCGCCGCCATGCGGAACTGGTTGGGCTGCGGTCGAACTTCACCATTCTGGATACGGATGATCAGCTTCGGTTGCTGAAACAACTGATTTCCGCAGCGAACATCGACGAAAAACGCTGGCCTGCGCGGATGTTGGCCTCGATGATCGACTCTTGGAAGAACCGCGCGATGACGCCGGACCGCGTGCCGACGTCCGAGGCTTCGGCCTACAACAACCGCGGCACGGAACTGTATGAGCAGTACCAACAAAGGTTGCGCACCCTGAACGCCACCGACTTCGGTGATCTGCTTCTGCATTGCGTGGTGATTTTCCAGACCCACCCGGACGTGCTGGAACAGTATCAGCGCTGGTTCAAATACCTGTTGGTGGACGAATACCAAGACACCAACGTCGCCCAATACCTTTGGCTGCGCCTGCTGGCGCAAAGCCACCGCAACATCTGCTGCGTGGGTGATGATGACCAGTCGATCTACGGCTGGCGCGGTGCCGAGGTGGGCAATATCCTGCGGTTTGAAAAGGATTTTCCCGGCGCGAAAGTTGTGCGGCTGGAACAGAACTACCGCTCCACGGCGCATATTCTGGCGGCGGCATCGGGGATCATTGCCGCCAATTCGGATCGCTTGGGCAAGACCCTGTGGACCGCAGGCGAGCCGGGCGAAAAGGTGCGGCTGATCGGCCATTGGGACGGCGAGGAAGAGGCGCGCTGGATTGGTGAGGAGATTGAGGCCGCGCAAAAGGGTCGTCGCGGGATTGAAGCGGTTTCTTTGAACGCGGTGGCGATTCTTGTCCGCGCCTCTCACCAGATGCGGGCGTTTGAGGATCGGTTCCTGACCATCGGTCTGCCCTACCGCGTCATCGGCGGGCCGCGTTTCTATGAGCGGCAGGAAATTCGCGATGCCATGGCCTATTTCCGCCTTGCCGTGTCGCCCGATGATGATCTGGCGTTTGAACGGGTTGTGAACCTGCCCAAACGGGGTTTGGGTGAAAAGGCGGTGCAAGGCATCCAATTGGCCGCGCGCACCTTGGGCATGCCCCTGCTGGACGGTGCGCGGTCTTTGCTGGCGCAGGGCGGCATCGGTGGCAAAGGGGCCACGCATCTGCGTGCTTTTGTCGATGGCGTGGACCGCTGGCACGCCGCCGTTGCGGGCGTGCGGGCGGGGGTGCCCGAGGATCAGTTGATCGAACCCATGCTGCCCGAAACCCCGCCTTTCCACACCGACAGCCATGTGCGGCTGGCCGAGGTGATTCTGGAGGAATCCGGCTATGTCTCGATGTGGCAGAACGACAAGACGCCCGAAGCACCGGGGCGGCTGGAAAACCTGAAGGAACTGGTCAAGGCGTTGGAGCAATTTGACAGCCTGCAAGGCTTCCTCGAACACGTCAGCCTGATCATGGAAAACGACACCGAGGAATCGGTGGAAAAAGTGTCGATCATGACGCTGCATGCGGCCAAGGGGCTGGAGTTTCCAGTGGTGTTCCTGCCGGGCTGGGAGGATGGGCTGTTCCCCAGCCAGCGCAGCATGGACGAAAGCGGCAAGAAGGGCTTGGAGGAAGAACGCAGGCTGGCCTATGTCGGCATCACCCGGGCCGAGGAACTTTGCACGATTTCTTTTGCCTCGAACCGCCGCGTTTACGGCCAGTGGCAAAGCCAGTTGCCCAGTCGGTTCATCGACGAACTGCCGCCCAAGCATGTTGAAGTCTTGACGCCGCCCAGCCTGCACAATGGCGGCTATGGTGCAGCGGCGCC
>JBIHZO010000368.1:0-3941 GCA_044231405.1 Cypionkella sp.
GGCGTTTGAGGATCGGGTGGGCAAGGCAGATGTCTACAACTCGCCCGGCTGGAAACGGATGCAGGACCGCGCGGCGCAGCGCCCGATGGCGCAACCGCGCGAGGCGCGCAATGTGACGATTGACGCGCAGGCGGTGTCGTCTTTTGTGCTGGGTGACCGGGTGTTCCACCAGAAATTCGGCTATGGCGAAGTGGTGGGGATCGAAGGCGACAAGCTGGACATCGAATTTGATCACGCCGGATCGAAAAAGATCGTCGCCCGTTGGGTGACACCCGCGCAGGAAGTGGACGACGTGCCGTTTTGACGGGGGCTAAGGCAAGATGCCTCCGGTTTACCGGAATTCCAGAAGTCCGGTCTTCGATATTTGGGCCAAGATGCAACCCTAGCGCTGCGCCGTGCGTTCCAGAGTGTGGGCTGCCAGCCCCGCCACCAATCCCCAGAATGCCGCCCCCACTCCAAATGCAGCGACGCCGGATGCTGTGATGGCCAAGGTCACCGTGGCCGCAAAACGTGTGCTGGGCGGCGTAAAGGCCCCGGTCAATGCCCCCGTCAACGGCCCCAACAATGCCAATGCCACCAAGCCGATCATCAGCGCCGGGGGCAGGGCGGTCAGCAAGATCAGAATTGCGGGGCTGAGCAGGCCCAGCAGCATCCAGAACCCGGCATAGGCCAGCCCGACTTTCCAGCGTTGGCTGCGGTCGGGGTGGGTGTCATCGCCCAGACAAATCGCGGCAGTGATCGCGGCCATGCTGGTGGTATGGGCGCCAAACAGGCCTGACAGTGCCGACAGCCCACCGGTGGTGATCAGGGCCGCGCTCACCGGCGGCTCATACCCGGCCGCGCGCAGGGTGGCAAAGCCGGGCAGATTTTGCGAGGCCATGGTGACCAGATACAGCGGCAGGCCAAGGCCGATCAGGACATCGGGGCGAAAGGCCGGAGGGATGAAGGTCAGCGCAGGCAGGGGCAGATGCAGCACGGGCAGGGTGGCCGCCCCGGTGACAAAGGCCAAAACCAACCCCGTCGCCAAGGCCGCCAGCACCGCCAGCGCCGGGTTTTTCAGCCGCACCAACAGGAAGACCGCGACCATCGGGAACACCAACATCGGCAGGGTCTGCGCCGCCGCAGCTCCTTTCAGGCAGAACGGCAAAAGTACCCCGGCCAACATCCCCGCAGCGATGCCATCGGGGATCAGGGCGACGAGGCGGCCCAAGGGACGCACGGCCCCGGTCAGCGCGATCAGAACGCCCGCCAGCACGAAGGCCCCGACAGCCTCGGCCATCGCGATGCCCTCGGTTGCGGCGATCAGCGCAGCACCCGGGGTCGACCATGCCAAAACCACCGGGATGCGGTAGCGAAAACTCAAGGCAGCCGACCCCGACGCCTTGGCAAGGCAAATCGCCAACACCCAGCTTGCGGTTTGCGCGGGCGTGGCCCCCACAGCCGCCGCCGCCGACAGGATCAGCGCAATCGTGGACCCATAGCCGACCAAAGCCGCCACAAGGGCCGAAGAGAACAGGGATGCGCGCATGGGTTTGCCTTTGACGTTTGGCCGACTATCGCGGCGCAATCAGGCAGTTGCAAGCAAGAGGGAAAGGGGGGCGGCGACCTAAGGGAGGAGGAAAAGGCCGCCGCCGATCCGAACCGCCACAGGGAGGAGGTTGGGCGGAACGAAGGGATGGGGCGGCGACCCGAAAGGGAGGTAACAGGCCGCCACCAATCCTACCGGCCCAAGGGAGGAGAAGGGCCAGTCGAAAACTGGGGCGGTGCTTCGATGGGAGGATCAAAGCACCGCGAGGTCAGTTGCGCCCCGGGAGGAGGTAGGGCGAACCGAAAGAACGATGGCAGCGGCCCCAAACGGGAGGAGTTGGGCCGCCGCCGTTCCAACCGGCCAAGGGAGGAGGAGAACCGGTCAGAGGGTCGTATCGGCGGCCTCTAAGGGAGGACAAATCAGCCACCGCAGTCTCAGTTGGCACAGGGAGGAGGTTGGCCAACCGATGGGAATAAAAAGGCGACGACGCCAGGGAGGAGGAACGGCGTCGTCGCGTCGCAGGTCAGACCCCGGGAGGAGGTGGGGTCCGCTGCAAAGATCATTTGCCGTAAGCGGCTTCGGTCGCGATCGAACAGATCATCGACCGGCTGATGCCCAGATCCGTCAGTTCGCGGTCAGACAGGGCGCGCAGTTCGCGCACGGTCTGATCATAGATGCGGCGGCGCGCGATCGCGGCCTTGACGCCTGCAAAGAGGGTGCCGAAACGCTCGGCCAACGACGACTGGGTGGCGCGGGTTGTGTTTACATATGCCATGGTAAGTCTCACTCGTTTATCATTGGGCGGATCGTCATAGGCAGGATGCCAAGACCGTCTGTTCCGCTGTTAGAGTAAACATGGGGTAATTGCTGCACCTGCACAATAGCCGCGATACGCAATGCCGCCATGCAGCATGCGCATGGCTCCACATCACAAAAAATTCATAATTTACAGCCGCTTCGCTAAAAATTTGAGCGTTTGGTCAACAGGCACTTGCCCTTTTGTGCAAAGCGCACAACTTTGCGCAAAGCTTTGGCAGGGAATAAACACATGGGCGTGACGCGCGAAGATATCAAGGCGGTGCTGGCACGGGTTGGCGTTCCGGGCGGCGGTGATCTTGTGTCGCGCGATCTGGTGCGCGCGTTGACAGTGGACGGCACCCAAGTGCGATTCGTACTGGAGGCGGCCACCCCTGACGAGGCCCGCGCGCTGGCCCCGGCACAGGCGGCGGCGGAACTTGCGATCAAGGCGCTGCCCGGGGTGTCGGCGGTGCAGGTGGTGATGACGGCGCATGGTCCTGCGGCGAAAACCGCAACCGCAGCCCCGCCCCTCCTGCAACCGGGCGTCAAGATCGGCCAGCACCCGACACCGCAGCAAGGCGGCCCTGCACGTATTGCGGGCGTTGACCGGATCATCGCGGTGGGGTCCGGCAAGGGCGGCGTTGGCAAATCCACCGTCAGTTCCAACCTTGCCGTGGCCTTGTCGCGGGCGGGTCGGCGCGTGGGCCTGCTCGACGCCGACATATACGGTCCCAGCCAGCCGCGGATGATGGGGGTCAACAAACGTCCGGCCTCCCCGGATGGCAAGATCATAGAACCCCTGCACGCGCATGGCGTCACGATGATGTCGATTGGCCTGATGCTGAAGGAAGATGAAGCGGTGATCTGGCGCGGCCCGATGTTGATGGGGGCGTTGCAGCAACTGTTGGGGCAGGTGGCTTGGGGCGAATTGGACGTGCTGATCATCGATCTGCCGCCGGGCACCGGGGATATCCAGTTGACCCTGTGCCAGCGTACACATCTGACCGGGGCCATCGTGGTGTCTACTCCGCAGGACGTGGCGCTGCTGGATGCCCGCAAGGCGCTGGACATGTTTGCAAAGCTGAAAACCCCGGTGCTGGGGCTGATCGAGAATATGTCGACCTATATCTGCCCGAACTGCGGCCATGAGGAACATCTGTTCGGCCATGGCGGCGTGGCAGCCGAGGCACGGCGTCTGGACCTTCCGTTCCTGGGCGAGTTGCCGCTGTCGATTGATGTGCGGCTGGCGGGCGATGCTGGCACGCCGATTGCTTTGGGTGAGGGCGCGCAGGCGCAGGCCTATGCCCGACTGGCGCGGCGTTTGATTGACGGCGGGATGGCTTAGGGCGGGGCCCAGCCCCCGACCGACAGCGGTGGCTTGGCACCCAAGCCTTCCGAAGTGGGATTTCACGGGAAACTGTTGAATTCAGCGAATCACTCACCCGGAAGATCAGGGGAAAACCTTGGTGTCTGGCTTCGTTGCGGCCGCGAAGACCTGATTTTTCGGCATTGGTGCGGGCTGCGCAGGCGTGACCGCAAAATTTATTGGGAATTTACGGGAATTTTTTCTGTACCATTCGCCATCTACATCTAGTGCTCACGCTGCTGTTATCTG
>JBIHZO010000117.1:0-9069 GCA_044231405.1 Cypionkella sp.
GCTGGATGCGCTGGCAGCGGCGGGTTGGGTGCAGCACCTGCGCCATGATGTTCGCGCCGGGCAAAAGATCACCCGGGCCAAGCTGGCTGCCGCAGCCGAGTTGAAGGTGGTGCGGCGGTCAAACTGGCTGCTGGTTTGCGATGTGGACGAGTTTCTGGTGATCCACCGCGGCACGGGCAAGATTGGCGATCTGCTGGATCTGTCGGCGGCACCGCCCTATCTGGGCATGTCGCTGAACTGGCGGGTGTTTGGCACCTCGGGTCTGCAGGCCTACGAAGATACTCCGGTGCATCGGCAATTCGTCTATGCGCTGCGCCAAAAGGCCATGCTGTCGCGTACGGTGAAATCCATTTTCAATCAGGTCAATCGGTTTGACCGCCTGACCGAACACAGCCCCTGTGGCTATGATTTTGGCAAGGCGGGAAAGGTTTGGGGCGATCCGGGCATGGCTTGGGTGAACTGCGAAGGCCACGCTCTGACGTCATGGGAACCGGGCAGCCGCCATCTGCACCTGATGGAGCGCAACCGCGTCAGCTATGAGGTGGCCCAGATCAACCACTACATGTTGCGGTCGGTGGAAAGTTTCAGCTTGAAGAAGGGCAGTTCATCCCCGGTGGCACTGAGCAACCGTTATGACAGTGGCTATTTCCGCAGGGCAGATGCCGGAGATGAACCAGACAGTTCCGCTTTCCGCTATGCCGCCGAATTTGATGCGGTTCATGCACAGGCGATGGCGCTGCCCGCTGTGGCGCGGTTGCATGCGCTGTGCTGTGCCGATCATGTGCGGGCGATTGTGGAAAAGGCCGGCGGCCGGGCCGAGGATGATCTGCGTTACATGGCGTTTCTGGCACAGGCCGCTGATCAGGGGTGACCGCTTTCTTCGCTGGTCTGGCGGTCCGCGCGGATTTCATCTTGGTCCAAATATCCCCGCCGGAGGCCCTTTGTCAGGCCAGAAGCCTCTGGCCAACCGGAAATTCGGAATTCTGATCCGGATATTTTCGCCACGATGAAATGTGACGAATGCAGGCACGCTTGATGAAGGACGCGCAAAGCAAAGGCGCGGAAGGTTGCCCCACCGCGCCCCGAAACCTTGATCCCGAGGGATTATTCAGCAGTGTCGATGAAGCCGGCCGGTGCCGACACGTTCGCAATCACGAAGTTGCGGTCGATGCTGGCCTTGGTGCCTTCGGGCAGCACAACGTCGTTGATGTGGATCACATCGCCGATTTGCTTGCCGGTCAGGTCCACTGTGATGTGGTCCGGGATGTCGCCAGCCAGCACGTTCAACTCGACGTCATTGCGCACGACGGTCAAGGTGCCGCCGCGCTTCAGACCCGGTGACGCTTCGTGGTTGATGAAGGTCACGTGGATGTACAGGTTGATGCGGTTTTCGTCGTGCAGGCGCATCAGGTCGATGTGGGTCGGCAGGTCTCTGACCACATCGCGCTGCACGCCACGGCAGATCACATGCACATCCGGCATGCCTTCAACCTTCAGGTTGAACAGCGATGACAGGAAGCGACCCGCGCGCAGGCGCTTGAGCAGGGCGTTGTAGTTGATCTGGATCGGCTGTGGGGCGGTGTTATCGCCATAGACGATACCGGGAACGAGGCCATCGCGACGAGCTTGACGAGCGGCCCCCTTGCCTGTCCCCGTACGTACTTCGGCGTGAAGATCTAGGATCTCGCGTGCCATATGTGTTTCTCCATTTATATATCCGCCAACGTTCAAGGGTGCATGGCGCGACTGCGGGCGGATAGCAGGGAATCACGGGGAAGGGAAGCAGCAATTGGGTCGCGGGTGGCGGCGGTGCTGTCGCGGTTGGGCAAGCCGGGTTGTGGGCGCCGCGTTAGCTCTGTCGTCTTGAACCCGGAGCCTGCATGCCCTTTTTGAACACCCTGCGGATTGCCCGTCCCGCCGTGGCGGCCTTTGCCGCGATGGGCATATTGTGGGGGACCTTTGCCGCCAGCCTGCCCGATATCAAGACCATGCTGGACATCGACGAGCAGCACTTGGGTGCCTTGATGTTCATGACGCCGATTGCCGCTGTTTGCGCCATGCTGGTGGCCCCGGCAGCGGGGGTGGGGTTTGGGCGTTGGGCCTTGCCGATCGCCTGCGCGCTGATGTGTCTGGCCTTCGCACTGCCGGGGCAAACCGCCAGTCTGTGGCTGTTTCCGCTGGCGATGATGGCCTGCGGGGCGGGCACCGGGTTGACCGATGTGCTGATGAACGCGCGGGTGGCGGCACTGGAGGCGCAGCGCGGTGTGCATCTGATGAACCTGTGTCATGCCGCCTATTCCTTTGGTTATGCCGTTGGGGCCATTTTGACCGGGGCGATGCGGCAGGCGGAATGGTCGCCGGCCTGGGTGTTGGGCACGATGGCGGTGGTGGCTGGGGTGATCTCGGTTGCGACACTGGAACGCGATGGCCGCATCGACGGATTGCGGCGCCCCAAGGGGCCGGGCGCAGCGCATCTGGGCTGGGTGCCGGTGATCGGCGGCGCGATGGTGCTGATCGCGTTCCTGACCGAAAACGCCGCCGAGAACTGGTCAGCACTGCATATCGAACAGTCTTTGGGTGGCAGTCCCGCACATGGGGCGATGGGGCCTGCGGCGATGGCATTGACAATGGGCGTCGCGCGGCTGTTCGGCCAAGGCCTTGCGGGGCGCATTCCGGCGGGGGTGTTGCTGTCGGGGGGCGCTGCAATTTCCGCCATGGGGGCGCTGGGGGCAGCGATGGCGGTCACGCCCGCAATGGCCTATGCCGGATTCATCGTGATGGGGATCGGGTCATCGGTGATCGCGCCGACGGCGTTTTCGCTGGTGGGGCAAAAGGCCGCCCCGGAGGCGCGCGCACGTGCTGTGGCGCGGGCGACCTTGCTGGGATATTTCGGCTATTTCTTTGGCCCGCCGCTGATCGGGCTGATCGCCGGGCAGATGGGGTTGCGGTTTGCGTTTGTCTTTGCCGCCGTGATGCTGGCGGGGGTGCCAATTCTGGCGCGGATGTTGGTGCGTCGATAGCGTTTGGCGCGGCCCCCCCAAAAAAGTTTACGCCCAGGTGCCTTCAAAATCGGCCGGCACCAGCACCTGCTCGCGGCTGATGTCCCGCGCCGTTTTTACGCCACACAGCGCCATCGAAATATCGAGTTCCTTCTGGATCACCTCCAGCGATTTGGTCACACCCGCTTGGCCCCCAGCGCCCAAACCGTAGATGTAGCTGCGGCCGATGAAGGTGGATTTCGCGCCCAAAGCCAGCGCTTTCAGCACGTCCTGACCGGACCTGATGCCGCTGTCCATGTAAACCTCGGTCTGATCCCCAACCGCACGCACGATCGACGGCAGCGCACGGATGGCCGACAAAGCCCCATCCAGTTGCCGCCCGCCATGGTTCGAAACCACCATTGCATCGGCCCCCACATCAGCGGCCATGCGCGCGTCGTTAGCGTCCAGAATGCCCTTGAGGATCAGCTTGCCGCCCCATTGATCGCGGATGCGTTTCACCTTGCCCCAGTCCAGCATCGGGTCAAACTGCTCATTTGCCCATTTGGTCAGATCGGCCAGATCAGTGACACCCTTCACATGGCCGACGATGTTGCGAAACGTCCGGCGCGGGGTTTTCAGCATGCCCAGCGCCCAGGCGGGCTTGGTCGCGATGTTCATCAGGTTGGGGATCGTCAGTTTCGGCGGACTGGACAGGCCATTTTTCAGATCTTTGTGCCGCTGACCGAGGATTTGCAAATCGAGCGTCAGCACCAAAGCCGAGCAATTGGCCTTGCGCGCGCGCTCGATGATCGCATCGACGAAATCTTCGTCCTTCATCACATAAAGCTGAAACCAGAACGGCGTCGGGCTGGCGGCAGCGACGTCCTCAATCGAACAAATCGACATCGTCGACAGGGTGAAGGGCACGCCAAAGGCCGCAGCAGCGCGGGCGGCCTTGATCTCACCATCCGGGCATTGCATGCCGGTTGATCCCACGGGGGCAAGCGCCACGGGCATGGTGATGGGCTGGCCGATCATCGTGGTGGCGGTGCTGCGCCCGGTCAGGTCGCGGGCAACCCTTTGACGCAGGCGGATCTTGGCGAAATCCGTGGTGTTTTCGCGGAAGGTTTGCTCGGTGTAGGACCCGCTTTCGCAATAGTCGTAGAACATCTTCGGCGTGCGCTTTTTGTAAACTTGCTTCAGATCGTCGATGCAGGTGATCACAGTCATGGCGCGCGCCCTTATATTGAAATTGGTTATGAAGGGTTACCAATTTCAGGGATTTGACGCAATGGTTTTCGCGCGAGAAAACCTTGGTCCGCCCCTCTGCGCCGCGCCCATTCGCCCCGAAGATGTTTCAACTCAAGAAAGCCAAGTCGCGCGGGTCCGCCTCAGGCTGAATGTGCGCCCGCAGCCAAAGTGGCCACAAAGGCCAGCACCTCTGCCACCGGCCTGCCAGTGCTGATTTCCTTGACGATGGCCGAGCCGACGACACAGCCATCAGCCACGCCCGCGATCGCCGCCGCTGCCTCTGGCGTGTTGATGCCAAAGCCCACGATCACCGGCAAATCTGTGGACCGTTTGATGCGCGCCACCTCTGGCCCCACATCGCCGGCCTGCGCCGCAGCGGCCCCCGTGATGCCGGTGACAGAAACGTAATAGACAAAGCCCGACGTGTTGGTCAGCACCTTGGGCAAGCGCTTGGCATCGGTGGTGGGCGTGGCAAGACGGATGAAGTTCAGGCCGGCCTTTTGTGCGGGGATGCAAAGTTCGTCATCCTCTTCCGGCGGCAGGTCGACAATGATCAGCCCGTCAATGCCCGCGGCCCGCGCCTGCACCAGAAACAGATCGACTCCACGCGAATAGATCGGGTTGTAATATCCCATCAGCACGATCGGGGTCACATCGTCACCCGCACGGAAATCACGGACCATCTGCAGGGTTTTGTCCAGCGTCATGCCGCCTTCCAGCGCGCGCTGCCCGGCCAGTTGGATGGTTTGGCCGTCGGCCATCGGATCGGTGAATGGCAGGCCCAGTTCGATCACATCGACGCCGGCGCCCGGCAGGCCCCGCATCACCTCCAGAGACCGCGCCACGTCGGGATCGCCAGCCATGATATAGGCGACAAAGGCCTTCTTGTTCTGCGATTTCAGCCGCGCGAAGGTCGTGTCGATTCTGGTCATGCTGTGGCCCGTCCCTGCAAACTTTCGCATCGGTTTGCACTTTAGCGAGAAAAAGATCAATGGTCGACGCTTGGCAATGTCATCGACTGATGCCAAACACGGCAACCTGTCACATCCATCGGGTTTCTGAAAAAATGTCCTCACCAATCCGTGCTTTCGCCTCTGTTGCATTTCTGATTGCGGCAACCCTGTCCAGCGTGGTTGTTTTGGTCCCGTCCATTGCGGCGGACAAACCCGGAATTGGGGCCTTCGTTGCGCTGTTGATCGGCGGAATGCTTATGTCTCGGTGCAAATTGCATTCCACATCGCGGGGATTCTTTTGGCTGATGCTGCCAGCGGCGGCTTTGCTGATACCGACCGTGACAATTGCACGTTCTTTTCGCCGCCTTGACATGGTGTCGGTCCTTTTTCACGCGCAGACGGGTGTTGCTGACGCTGGAATTGAAGGGCTTGAGACTGAGATCCTGCAAGCCGTTCTGGCTTCTGTCTTCTTGGTGCTGTCACTTTGGGCGCTGGGGCGGCTTTGGGGTTCATCCTGGCGCAAGATCATGACGATGGCCTTGTTGCTGGTTCTGATCAACCCGTTTGTGACCGCGTTTGCCGTTCTGGCCGTGACGCCGGGGCCCAAGGCCGATCTGACAAAAGTCCTGGTCACGCCGCGGCTTGGCAATGTGCCGACGCCTGCCGTGGACCTTCTGATGATCTATCTTGAGGGTACGGATCGGCAGTTTGCCGACCCCGCTGTTTGGGGGGATGCCTATGCCCCGCTGAACAATTTTGCTTCGGAAGGCGTTGCCTTCAATCGCGTCAGCCAGATTGTGGCGACAGGGTGGAGTACTGCCGGAATCACGGCTTCGCTTTGTGGCGTCCCCATCGTGCCAAGGGGGCTGCTGTACGGGATGAATTTTGAAAAGATGCACAGCTACATGCCGGGCGTCACCTGCCTTGGCGATCTTGCCCAGCAGGCGGGCTACCAGACGGCATTCGTTGTTGGCGGTCCATTGGAGTTTGGCGGGCTGGATATGTTGTTTGGTCCGGAACATGGGTTTGAAAAAGCTGTCGGCCGCGACGAGCTGCGCAAGATTTATCCCAAGTCGGAAACAGACGCAGCCTTGATTGGCTGGACGCTGGATGACCAGCTGGTTTTCAAGCATGCCAAGACCCTCCACGAGGAAATGCTTGCCAAACCGGCCCCCTATTCACTTGTCATCGAGACAATCGGTCCTCATGGTTACGAGGGGTATTTGTCCCGTCATTGCGCCGCCGATGGCAAGGCGCAATTCAGCAGGGACACGGACCGGGTTTTGCGCTGCACCATCGACGATGCCATTCGATTTGTAAAAGAAGCGCGCGCGCGCCAAGCGGCGAAACGCCCGGGGCATCCATTGTTGGTTGTGCTTCAATCAGATCACTTGAATCATGACGCGCTCACGCCGAACGTGGCGGCGGAATACGGCGGCTACAACACAGTCATGATGGCCGGCGCGGGTTTGCCTGCCAGCCTGGTGGTGAATAAACCGGCAGGCATGATTGACGTTTACCCGACAATCCTTCAGGCGCTCGGATTGCAGAATCCGCCATATGAGGCGGGCCTTGGGCGTTCGTTACTGGCAAGCTTGCCAACGCTTGTCGAGACATACGGCACCGCAGATCTTGAACCCATGGTGGTCATGAATCCTGATCTGGGAAACATCGTCTGGCAATTGGGCGACCACAAACCAGCGCCCTGATGAAATTGGCCCATGCGCCACGGCCTTTTGGTCTGATTGCCGGCCCCAAAGGTGGTCAAGCCGCTTATGGCTGTCGCCATGGGGCCGATACCATCCAATGGGTGCCAAAACGGTCTTTCAGCATACCGAACCCGTCCGACCAGAAGGTGGGCGCAAAGGGCATGACCTGCTCGCCCCCTGTGGCCAGCAGGTCAAAAACTCTGCGACCTTCTTCCACCGAGTCCGCGACGTGGCTGATGGTGACAGCCGCTTGCGCCTCGTGCGGCATGCCGGGCGGGAAATCAGAGGCCAGCAGCATCCGCCCGCCGAGGGTCAGCGCGGCATGCATGATCCGGTCAGACTGCTGGAGAGCGGGCGGTGCATCCGGGGCCTCGGCATAAGGTGACAGGTCCAGCCTGCCGCCGAAAATGGATTGGTAGGCTGTCATCGCCTCACGGCAATTGCCGCCGAAGTGCAGATAGGGGTCAAAACTCATGGTCTGGTCCTCCTTCCGGGCCATTATGCCCCGGGACGGTGAGTCGGGACAGCTTGATCCTTGGCCCCTGCCCCACTAGAAGCGCGGCAACAGCATAGGAGAGTCTGATGGGTTTCAAGATGGGCATCGTGGGTCTGCCGAATGTCGGCAAGTCGACCCTGTTCAACGCTTTGACCCGCACCGCGGCGGCGCAGGCGGCCAACTTTCCGTTTTGCACGATCGAGCCGAACGTCGGCGAGGTGGCCGTGCCCGACGCGCGGCTTGAGAAATTGGCGGCGATTGCCAGCAGCAAGCAGATCATCCCGACCCGGATGACCTTTGTGGACATCGCCGGATTGGTGCGGGGCGCATCCAAGGGCGAAGGCTTGGGCAACCAGTTCCTCGCCAACATCCGCGAATGTGACGCCATAGCCCATGTGCTGCGCTGTTTTGAAGACGGCGACATCACCCATGTCGAGGGCAAGATTGATCCGGTCGCGGACGCGGAAACCATCGAGACGGAACTGATGCTGGCTGACATGGAAAGCATCGAGCGCCGCCTGACCGGGCTTGCGAAAAAGCTGCGCGGGGGCGATCAGGACACGCTGGATCAGGATCGTTTGCTGCGCGCGGCTTTGGCGGTGCTGGAGGCAGGGCAACCCGCGCGCACGATCAAGGTTTCGGAAGACGATCAGCGGCAGTGGCGGATGCTGCAACTGTTGACCTCGAAACCGGTGCTGTATGTCTGCAACGTCGAAGAGGCCTGTGCGGCGGCGGGCAATTCCCAATCCGCGCGGGTGGCGGTGATGGCGGCGTCGCAGGGTGCGGCCTCGGTGGTGATCTCGGCCAAGATCGAGGAAGAGATTTCGCAGCTGGCCGATGATGAGGCCGCGATGTTTCTGGAAGAGATGGGGCTGCATGAAGCCGGCTTGGACCGTCTGATCCGCGCGGGGTATGAGTTGCTGGGTCTGGCGACCTATTTCACCATCGGCCCGAAAGAGGCCCGCGCCTGGACCATCCCGAAGGGGACGCTGGCTCCGCAGGCGGCGGGGGTGATCCATGGCGATTTCGAGAAGGGCTTCATCCGGTCGGAAACCATTGCCTATGAGGATTACATCGCCGGAAATGGCGAGGCCGGGGCGAAAGAGGCGGGCAAGTTCCGGGTGGAAGGCAAGACCTATGAGGTCAAGGACGGCGACGTGCTGCACTTCCTGTTCAATGGGTGAGGACCGACCGGGGCTGTGGCCCCGGTGAAAACGGTGCAGTGGACCGCTTTCAGGTCCGAACGGGCGCGAACCCTGTCGCGCCCCGGCGAGTGGGTCCCAACGCGGGACCTTTTTTTATATTATGTTTATCAATGAGTTGAGGTGGCCGTTTTAACCATTTGTTAACATTTTGGCTGCGCGCGCGTCTATGTGCTGCGGCAAATTCGGGTCCCTTGCGACCGACGCGGTTTCATTCTGGGCCCGCTTTGCCGCTTTCCCTCTTGCCCCCGCCCCGCAGCCTCGCTAAATAAATGACGTCGGAAGCGTGGCTGAGAGGCCGAAAGCACTCGGTTGCTAACTGAGCGTAGGGGGAACCCTACCGTGGGTTCGAATCCCACCGCTTCCGCCACTCCTTGCCCCTGTCTGCCAATCTGATGTGTTGCGGTTGGTTTTGTGCGGCGATGCAAGGCGTGCGCTTGGCGGTCAGATTTGACGGAAAGACCGGGCCGAGCGGTT
>JBIHZO010000515.1:0-2694 GCA_044231405.1 Cypionkella sp.
ATGCCCAGAGCTCAAGCGTGCTCTCTATCGACAAACCAGTCATCCATGACCTCATCTGAATCATGGTAAACCATTGATTCAGATGTCCAGAGATAATGCAACTGTAATGCTAGGCTCCAGACCCATTAATGATCAAAGCCAGAAGAGGACGGTTGCCGCGATAGCGATGGCGGACATGAAGGTGTGGGCGCAGCGGTCGTAGCGGGTGTGGATGCGCCGCCAATCCTTCAGCTTTCCGAACATGTTCTCGATCTTGTGACGCTTGCGGTAGAGCGCCTTGTCATGCAGGGGAATCGCGTTTGGGATTTGACCTGATCTGAGGGGTCTTGCGGTCTTGGGCAGGATGGATTCTGGGGTGGGGATCGCCCTTTTGGAGCCCGTTCCCTGCATGGATATCTTCCTCGCCGCCTTCGATGACATCCCCGATCCCCGCGCCGACAACGCGCGGCACGACCTTTGCGAACTGCTGGTCGTAGGCTTCGTCGCGGTGCTCTGCGGGGCGACCAGCTGTGCCGAGATGGCAGACTTCGGTCGCGCAAAAGAGCATGTTTTCAGAGACTTCCTGAAGCTCAGGCATTCCATCCCATCGCATGATACCTTCTCCACTGTGTTCCGAATGATCGACCCGAAGGCGTTGGATGCGGCCTTCGGTCGGGTTCTGGCGCAGATCGCGATGCTGCTCGGCGACGGTGACGTGATCGCCATCGACGGCAAGGCGCTGCGGGGCGCGCGCGACAAGGGCCAGAGCGCGCGGACCCGGATGATGGTCTCGGCCTATGCCGCCCGGTTGCGCCTGACGCTGGCCACGGTGGCGGCCGACCATGGCGGCGAACTTGAGGCTGCGCTCGAAGTGCTCGGCCTAATCGCGCTGAAAGGCAAGGTCGTGACGGCGGATGCCCTGCACTGCAATCGCCGCACGGTTGCAGCAATCACCGGAGGCGGCGGCGACTATTGTCTGGCGCTGAAGGCCAACCAGGACTCACTCCTGTCAGACGCTCGGTCCTGTTTCGGCAAGGTTCCGCCAGACCATCTGGTCGCGCATCACGAGGAGGCCGGGCATGGCCGCAAGGAGGTCCGCACCGGCACGGTGGTTTCTGCTAAGGGTCTGGCGGAGCACCATGAATTTCCCGGCCTGCAGGCATTCGGCCGTATCGAGTCCCGCCGGGAAACCGATGGCAAAGTGCAGACCGAAACCCGCCATTTCGCGCTGTCCTGGGTGCCTGCGCCCGAGGTCTTCATGGCCACCGTCCGCGCACATTGGGAGATCGAGAACGCTCTGCACTGGCAACTTGACGTTTCGTTCCGGGAAGATGCCGCCCGCAATCGTAAGGATAATAGCCCCACCAACATCGCCATCCTGCGCCGCCGCGCCCTCGATCTCGCCCGCCGCGACACCTCCAAGGGCTCGTTCTCGATCAAACTGAAGCGCGCCGGGTGGAGTGATGCGTTTCTTCTAAGCCTTCTCAATCACTTAGCCAACCCTTAGGTCAAACGCGATTGCCCTGATCCGGCGGGGAGGAAAGCGGCAGCAAGGTATACGAGCTTAGTGCGAAGTCCTTCAAACTGCAGTATTTTATCGACTCTCAGACTGGAGAATAGCATCGCACAGGGCAGGAACTTCGGATAAAGCTGTCGCGTTGTAGATCGCTCCCTTCTTCAATTGCCATCGACACATCTACCCTTCTCGACTCATAGATTGATCATCGAAGATTTGCCCCCGGAAGAAACCTTTTCTTGGGGCTTTCGTTTGCGCCCTACCCCCCACGGCATGGTTCCTCCCAGCCCCAAACGTATGCGGGGGGGCGCAGCGCGGCATTTCGCTAGCGACTGGCTTTTTCACCGGGGAATCCAGGCGGAATCCACTTGGCGTAGATCGGCCGCGTAAATCCAATGATATTATAGGCTTAGATGATCACGACCTTGGCCTGCTGGATTCTTTTGCCAAATCCACCAAATCCAGTTTGCCAAATCCACTTGGCTAAATCCACCTCGCCAAATCCAGCCTGCCAGACACCTTCAAAACAGCGGTTTGACCCGAGACGGGGAGGCATTCGCGCCGCGCCTGATCGGGACTTCACCAGCCGTTGGCTGCGACGCCACATCAACTGCGCACATCGCGTGTGGCGTGCACCTGGACCCAGCGGCCTCTTCCGCGCCCCGTTCAAACGGGGAGGTCTACCGTAGCCGAAGATCGTTTCGACCTGCGCCACGGCTTCGACGCGGCTTGACCCTTTGCGCATTGTCCAACAACACTGATATCAAAAAGGCAGATCCGCCAATGCGCCAGCGGCAAAGGAATTGCTATATGACGACAGATTTTCAGGTTGTACCGGCACGGCGCGGCCGCGCGGTTCGTTTGGACAAAGGACAGGCGATCCAGATCATCAACACCCATGGGCAGCAGGTCGTCGACACCTGGTGTTTCAATGCCGATGACCTGTCCGAGTTCATGTCGATGGAGCACCTGCACGCCAGCCTGCAGGGGATTTTCCCCGCGCAAGGCGATGGCCTTTCGACGAACCGACGACGGCCGATCCTGGTGCTGGAGGAGGATACTTCGCCCGGCCGCCATGACACGATCATCGCGGCCTGCGATGTTCACCGATATGCAGCGCTGGGCTGCCGCGACTATCACGACAATTGCACCGACAATCTGCATGCGGCACTTGGGCAGATGAACCTGCGCGCCCCCGA
>JBIHZO010000516.1:0-2693 GCA_044231405.1 Cypionkella sp.
CGCCGCCCAGCCGTTCATCGACCCGTAGCCGGTGGCATAGACGATCACATCGGCGGGCAGGGTGGTCCCATCCTCCAGGACCACGGCGTCTTCGGTGATTTCCTTGACGCGGCCATGCGCCAGCTTAATCTTCCCGTCAATGATCAACTGGCTGGCGCCGACGTCGATGTAATACCCCGACCCGCGCCGCAGGTATTTCATGAACAGGCCAGAATTGTCATCGCCCCAGTCCAGCCAGAACCCGGCCTTTTCCAGCCCGGCGTAGAATTCGGCGTCCTTCTCCTTCATTTGCGCGTACAGCGGGATCTGGAATTCGTGCAGGATGCGGTAGGGCAGGCTGGCAAAGATCATGTCGGCTTTGTTGGTGGTCATGCCGCCCCGCAACGCCTGTTCGGAGTAAAGCCCGCCCAACCCGATCTCCATCAGCGTATCGGACCGCACGATATGGGTTGACGACCGCTGCACCATCGTCACATCAACGTCGTTTTCCCACAACGCTGCGCAGATATCATGCGCCGAGTTGTTCGACCCAATCACCACCGCCCGCTTGCCCCGATAGGCATCCGGGCCGGGGTGTTTCGATGAATGATGCTGATCGCCCTTGAAACGGTCCATCCCCGGATAGCTTGGCATGTTGGCCTTGGCGGACATGCCGGTCGCCAGCACCAGTTGCTTGGGCTTCAGCGTGACCTCTTGACCATCACGGTCGACCACCACCGTCCATTCCTGCATTGCTTCATCGTAAGACGCATGCTTGCAAGTGGTCTTGGTCCAGTAGTTCAGCTCCATGATCTTGGTATACATTTCCAGCCAGTCACCGATCTTGTCTTTCGGCGCGAACACCGGCCAGTTCGGCGGGAATGGCAGATAAGGCAGATGGTCATACCAGACCGGGTCGTGCAGGCAGAGCGACTTGTAGCGGTTGCGCCAGCTGTCTCCGGGCCGCTCGTTCTTTTCAACGATGATCGTGGGAACCCCAAGTTGCCGCAGCCGTGCGCCAAGCGCGATGCCGCCCTGACCGCCGCCGATGATCAGAACATAGGGCTGCCTAGTGTAGCCCATCTCGCGCTGCTCGGAGTCGCGGTCTTCTGCCCAGGTCGGGCGGTGTTTGTCGGCCCCGTGCTTCGCACCCAGCGGCCGGTCAAAACCCAGCGCTTCCTCATGGCCCTTCAACTCCACCATCGAGGTCAGCAGCGTCCAGATCTTGCCGTCCTTCAGCCGGATCAGGCCATAGCCGCGCGCAACTGTTGTCTCGAAGCTGATCCAGGCAGTCGTTACGCCACCTTCTTCGCTCGCCGTTTCGCCTTCGGCGATCTGCCAGTTGGACGGTTTGGTCGTCGCTAGTTGATGGCGCAGCATGTCGGCAACCTCGTCGCGGCCTTCGACGGTCTTGATGTTCCAAGTGAAGGTGACAAGATCCCTCCAATAGCAATCATCCTGAAACATCCCAACAGCACGGTCGATATCGCCTGCCGTCATTGCATCGCCGAAATCCGTCAGGAACGCCGAAACCTGATCGGTCGTCGTGGTATCAAGCATGGGTTTCCTCCCTCAAGTGCTCCCGAGGACATACTGGCGCATTTCTGCGGGATCGGGAAAAGAAAATGTGACGCCCGAAAGTAAGGCTGACTACGCGGCGACCTTTTTCAGCCCGAGACGGACTGGCCGGTTTAGCGGCGCTGCCTTGCGCAAAACGTCCCCCATCGAGTGCTAGCTTTGGGCCGCAAGCTGTCAGGGATGCGGGTAGCTCGTCTGCATCATGCTGCTATAGAGAGTGTAGGCGCTTCGAGAAATCTTGTCCCCGCAACCAAAAAAATACAAGAAATCAAAGACCTAAATGTTGAGCGTTTCGCTTGTGTATAGACACTCGCGTTTTACATCAACGCCACCTCAACGTTTGACGAGTCCCCCCTGAAAAGCGCTAGGGGATGCACACATTGTCAGGTTTGGCTTTCCTGGTGCGCTTGACGGGTTTTGTGTTGCATAATTCGGTTGCCCTACCTTGAATGGAGGGCGGCGGGTAATGACTTCGGAAAGCTGGGGGCTGGGCGATTTCGGAGACGAACGCCTGGCAAAAAGGGGGGTCTGCTGCTCGCGGGAATGGTGGCGCGCACAAGCACCTGCCTGCGGCGTCTGGCGGGTGGTCGGCGCAGTGGGATTGTTGGATTTTCGCGCTTTCTGGCCAATCCGCGCGTGACGGTTGAGGCGCTGCTTGATGGCTGGGGCGCGGAGCTTTCGCAAAGCTGCGCGGGCCGGCATATTCTGGCGATCCAAGACACCAGCGAATTCAATTTCACGACGACCAAGGAGCGCAGTCGCGGTCTGGGCGAGATCGGCAAGGGGTTGGGGCGCGGTGTTCTGCTGCACGCGATTCTGGGTGTTGATGCCGAAACGGGCGGCATTCTGGGCCTGGCCACGGGCCGGATATGGACACGCGATGGCCGGGTGAGTGTTCACCACCGGAACAGACCGCTGTCCGAGAAGGAATCGCAGCGGTGGCTGAGCACGGCAGAGGCCGCCAAGACGGTTCTGCACCAGGCGCAAATGGTGACCGAAATCAGTGACCGCGAGAGTATCCGTTATGAGCAAGAGGTTTTTTTGACCCAGATTCGGTCCCCTTTCACCAGTGCATTGGCGGTTTCGAGCAGCTTGCGCATGATCGCGATGATTGCGACCTTGGCGGGTTTCCCGCC
>JBIHZO010000118.1:0-9034 GCA_044231405.1 Cypionkella sp.
GTTCACGCCCGTGACCGACCCTGCAAAAGTGGCCGCTGCCGGATTTGCATCGCCCTATTATGACACCGAGTTTGATTTCGTGCTGGCCAAAGCCTGACGAAACCCTGCGCCGGCAATCCCTTGCTGTGACCTGCTTGACAGGCTGTGCGGCGTCATCGCCATAAAGTGCCCGCTGCTGCGGCACGGTGGCATTGCAGATCAGGCCCTTGGCCGGATGTCACATTGGTCACAGCAAACCGCAGCGTCGGTGCGGTTTGCCTCCATCTGGAGACCAAAGACGGCAGAGCCGCTTTGCCGGCAGGACCAGATTTGTCAGGGCAGGGCCAGCGATACGTCGCTGCGTTCGCCCTTTTTCACGCTGGCAGTGGCTTCGGCTTTTGCCCCACCCTGCGCCACCTCGATCAGGTAATCGCCTTCGGGCAGGGTAAAACTGGCCTCGGCTGCATAGTCGAAACCAACCTGCTTGCGATAGCCGTTGATGTCGGCTTTGGCCTCGAACACCTCGATCGAATTGGCCCCGGGGGCGGTCACCACCAGAATACCTGCGTTCAGGATCACCGAAACATCCACCCGTTCGCCCGTTTTGACAGTGAAAGGCACTTCGGCCAAGGCAGCGCCTTGGCTGACAACCACCACATAATCGCCCGCTGGCAGTTCAAACTGCGCGGCAGGGCCGTAGTTGGTTGTCAGCCGGTTGCGCGAGCCGTCCAGTGCCTTCTTGGCCTCGTAGATTTCAACGGAATGCTGGGTGTTTTCCATCAGCATGCCTTCGACGTAATAGCCATCCACGACGGCCAGACCGGATGCGATGATGAAGTCGCGCTCCAATTGTTGCCCGGCGGTCAGGGTCAGGGTTTCGCTGGCGCTTGCGCCGCCGATGGTGCCTTTCACCGTGACCTCGCCTGCAGGCAGGTAAATCCGGCTGCTGCCATAGCTGGTGGTATCAAGGCCCGAAGCGGTGGTGAAATTCAGCGCAGCCGAGGCGTTCACTGCGCCGCCCTCGGACGCCTTGGGATGCAGGATCAGACGGGCGGCGTTCAGGATGATTTCAGGCGCGGCCAAAGCGTCGGCAGTCAGGGTCAGATCGGATTCGATCCGGACCGTGTCCAGAAGGGTGACCAGACGGTAAGTGCCCGGTTCAAAGAACGTCCTGGGGTCATTGTATTCGGTGGTCAGCCGCTCACCCGTGGTGCCATCGGGGTTCAGAACGTGGATTTCCCAGGCCACCGAGGAGGAATCCTCGGGTTTGGTTACGCCCGGCGCCAGCAAGACAGTCGGCGCAAAGTTGACTTCAAGCGCCACTGGGAGCTCGGGTGCGGGTGGTGCCTCGATCACCACCGACTGCAGCGCCATGGTCAGGCCCGCCAGATCGGCGGCGGTGATGTATTGGCCGCCGGTGTTGGTGGCAAGGCAGGCGACCTGCTGGCCTTCTTCTTCCGTCAGTCCAAAACCCACGACATGGGCGGTGAAATCAACGCCCGATGCCTCCAGTTCCTGCCCAAGCGCGCAGGGGTCGGCCGCGCAGGTTTCGATCCCGTCGGTGATCAGGATGACAGTGGCTTTGGCTTCGGTCGAGCGCAGTTCCGCAGCCGCCTGCCGGACAGAGTCGGTCAGCGGGGTTTTGCCCAGAAATTGCATTTTGGCCGCAGCGTCTGAAATCGCCTGTGCGGTGCCGCGGGCGGGGGGCACGATCAGTTCGATGTCGGCACAAGAGCCCTTTTCGCGGTGACCATAGGCGATCAGGCCCAATTCGGTATCTGCGGGGATCGACTGCAACACCTCTGAAAGCGCCTCACGCGCGATTTCCAGTTTGGCGCGGCCATCGATCTGGCCCCACATGGATCCGGAGGCGTCCAACACGATGATCGAGCGCCCCTCGGCCAACGAAAGCGCGGGCAGAAGGGTCAGGGCGGCAGCGAAAACCAGCGAGGCCAACTTCATAGGGTTTACAGCCTTATCTTTATGGGAGCGGCCCTGCATCGGCCTTGCTGGGGGTTTCACACCCCCACGCCCCCGTGGGATATTTTGAGACAGATGAAACGCAAATTTTAGTCAAATTCTATGCAAGTCTATTCAAAGAGTAACAACTGCAGTGAGCAATTGCAAAGGGCCTTCAGCGCACACAGAAGTCCCTTTCCGCAGGATGGTTTTGGTGCGGGGACATACCCTGTGGCGCAAAGGGGCGGGAGTGACCTTTCCGCCCGGCACTGGCTGTCTGCATCTTCGGCAGCATCATCTTGCCCTCGGCCCAGTTGGCCTGCAGGGTGCAGCCAGCCAAGATCGGAACCGGGTGCTTGCCGCGGTCGTGCTTGATCATGCCCTGCATCGCTTTGGCCATCACGGCCTTGCCGACGACGTGGAAGGTCAGGATATTGGTCAGGGTGTCCTTGTTTTCCGGCTTCATCAGCGAGTCAACGGTGCCTGCGAGCAGTTTCGCAAAGGCGTCATTGGGGGGAGCAAAAGCGGTGAAGGGCCTGCGTCTGGCGGGTTTCGACAAGATCCGTGGCTTGAACGGGGACCCCAAAGCCTGGTGTGATCGGCCAAATTTCTAGCGTTTTCCACGATGTTCTTGTCCTCAAACATGGCCGCGCCGCCGACCATCGGATTTTCAGTGAAGGCGAAGCCAGTGGACAGGGCGAGGGTTGTGGGGACCAGCAACGGGGCCCGAGGTTGGGGCAGGGCAAAGATGACCAGCACGGTGGCCACAGCCCCAACACCGGCCCGCCAGCCGAACCAATTTGCGCGCGGATTTGGTGGGCGCCGGGAACAGCCACGGCTCAATCTGCGGCGGCAGGTTGGGGGCGGACAGTCCGGCGCCATCGTCGTGCGGGCCGGACCGGCGGTTTTGCCATGCCTCAACCAGTGCTGCGAAGCCGGGATCGCTTTTCAGTCGTGCCTCGGCCTTGGCCCGTTCACCTGGAACAAACACGCTCTGCGCACATTCGGCTGCAAAATCGTCATCCAGAGTGTCGCTATTGTCTCCACACACTCCTTCAGCCGTTGCAGACTGTGCCGCAGCCAAGTCTCCGTGGTGTTGAGGGGCACGGCATGGCGGGCCTCCAGATCAAGGTAGGACAGGCCGGACAGATATGCGCCCCGCAGGGCATCGGCGCGCGGGGTGGTATCGGCCACTTCCCCGACCGCGTCGGGACGTTCGGCATGGTCGGGGCGGGCACGCAGAGGGTCAATGGCAAGGTTGCGGGCGATCGCAATCTCCCAGATCATGCCAAGGCCCTTGTCGGAATCAAACCGCCCGGCCCGCAGCCAAAGCCGAGTGAAACCTCTTGCACGTCATCTGCCGCCTCGTCGCCATTGCCCAAGACACCAAAAGGAACCCCATAAGTCTCGCAGAGGCATCTTAACAGAGCCTGAAAAAACCACACGGTCCTGCCCGGCAATTCTCAGCAACACATCGGCGATCGGGTCATCAGACATGCCGCCAACTCAGTCGAGAGAGACGGCAGATCAACCCCGCCGTCTGCGCCCTCCGGAACCCGCGCCGTTGGTGTTGAATGTCACATCGGGCAAGGTCACCACCTTGGACAGTTCGGGAAAGGTGTCGACGGCGTTCGGAATGGCGCTGGCATTGACGAAATGTTCCTGAAAGCGCGGTTCGATGGCAGTTTCGACCTTGTGGATGTTGTGGACCATCGCCTCGACTGTGTCGCGCGCGGCCACATTGCACAACGCGATGCGTGCGCCGGTGCCGGCGGCATTGCCGGCAGAGATCACCTTGTTCAGTGGCACGTCAGGGATCATCCCCAGAACCATTGCGTGTTTGGGGCTGATATGCGCGCCAAAGGCCCCGGCCAACGTCACCCGGTCCACCGTTTCCACGCCCATTTCATCCATCAGCAGCTTGGCCCCGGCGTAAAGTGCGGCCTTGGCAAGCTGGATCGCGCGGATGTCACCCTGGGTGACCATGATGCGCGGTCCACCGTCCAATGATCCGTCGTGCAGCACATAGGAATGGGTGCGGCCTTCCGGCGCGCAGCGCCAAGTGCCGGTTTGATCGGGGCTGCCGATCAGGCCGCCCGCATCGACAAGGCCTGCCATGCGCATTTCGGCCACGGCCTCGATGATGCCAGACCCGCAGATGCCGGTGATGCCGGAGGCCGCGGTGGCGGCGGCAAAGCCTGCGTCGGTGGACCACAGGTCGGAGCCGATGACCTTGAAGCGGGGGTCTTTGGTGACAGGATCGATTTCGACCCGTTCTATGGCACCAGGGGCTGCCCGTTGACCGCTGGAGATTTGCGCACCCTCAAAGGCGGGACCGGTGGGCGAGGAACAAGCCAGCACGCGGTGTTCGTTGCCCAGCAGGATTTCGGCATTGGTGCCAACATCGACGATCAGGACCATGTCCTTGGATTTGTTGGGTTCTTCCGACAAAGCGACGGCCGCGCAATCGGCCCCCACATGGCCCGCGATGCAGGGCAGGATGTAGACGCGGGCGGCGGAGTTGACCGCCTTGATATCCAGATCATGGGCGTCCAGCACCAGTGAAGACGAGGTCGCCAAGGCAAACGGCGCTTGCCCCAGTTCCACCGGGTCAATGCCCAGCAGCAGATGGTGCATCACAGGATTGCAGACAAAGGTGATCTCGTAAATCTGCGCCGGGTCAATCTTGGCCTCGGTCGCGATCGACTGCACCAGCCCGTTCAGCGCTGTGCGCACGGCCGCGGTCATTTCCACATCGCCACCGGGGTTCATCATGGCATAGCTGACCCGACTCATCAGGTCTTCGCCAAAGCGGATCTGCGGGTTCATCACCCCAGCCGAGGCCAGAACCGACCCGTCGCGCAAGTCGCACAGATGCGCCGCGATGGTGGTCGATCCCAGATCAATGGCCAGCCCGTAAAGACCGCCTTCATGGAAGCCCGGCCAGATGTCCAGCAGACGATGGCGGGCGTCGTGGTTGCCTTTGTGCAGCGCCACGGTGACCGTCCATTTGCCCTTGCGCAAGGCGGGTTGCAGGCGACGCAGGATCGGCAGTTCGGCGGCGACTTCGCCCACGCCCCACTGCTGTTGCAGGGCCGTCACAAGGCGTTCAAAATCACCCGTTGGTTCGTGCATGTCGGGTTCGGCCACTTCGACATAAAGCGCGCGGGTGGCTGGATCCATGATGATATCGCGCTGGCTGGCCGACTTGCGGATCACCTGCTTGTGGACCTGTGATTCTGGCGGCACATCAATCACGACATCGCCCATCACGCAGGCCTGACAGCCCAGACGGCGGCCATCCAGCATCCCGCGTTTGGATTTGTAACGCTCTTCGACCGAGTTCCAGTCGGTCAGCGCATCGGCTTCAACCGTCACCCCATGCTTTGGAAATTCGCCATAACCGGGGCTGATCTGGCACTTGGAGCATATCCCGCGGCCACCGCAAACCGAGTCCAGGTCCACGCCCAACTGCCGCGCTGCCGTCAGCACCGGGGTGCCATGCGCAAAGCGGCCGCGTTTGCCCGAAGGAGTGAAGATGACGAGTGCGTCTTGAGTGTCGGTCATATGGTCCTCACATCAGGCGAAGGTATAGGTGATGTCGGCGAAGGCATCGGCGGCGAAAGTGTAGAACCAGCGCACAGGCTGATCGGCGTTCAGAACGCCATGCACCGCGCCGCCGGGAATGAAAAGGGCCACGCCGGGGGACAAGCGATGCGCGACGCCGTCGATCTGCACCTCGACGGCACCCTCCAGCCCGAAATACAGCTCTGGCTCCGGATGGGAGTGCAGCGCGAAGGTGCCGCCCTCTGCCATCTCGGCCACGCCGCAAACCAACGTGTCGGTCGCGGTCACGTCGCCCGACAGCAGCGTTTTCCAACGGATACTGCCGCGCGCCGGGTCATCCCAAGCCGCGACCGCCACCTCGTTTGCATCCACCCTTACCGCTTTGGTCATTTGCACCCCGTTGCCTTTGCTTGGATTTTAAGCCGCGCGGCGTCGGGTTCAATGCCTGTTCGCGGCATATCAGGGGGCGTCTGCGCCGCGCAGCCACTTCAGGATCGACGCGCGGTCTGCATCCAGACGCGGGGCAGGGGCGCGGAAGGTGATTTCGGGCAGGGTCGACATCTTGATGGGATTGCCGGGCGCTACGAAGGCTGGGCCATCGCCGTTCGGCGATACCGGCAAAACCATATGACGGGCCAACAGTTGCGGGTCTTGCAGAACCTGCCCCATGTCCTGAACGCGGGCTGTCGGCAGGCCTGCCGCCTCAAACGTCGCGATCCAATGCGTGACAGGTTCGGCCAAAGTCACCGCCTCCAGCAGCCGTTTCAGCAGCGCATGATTTTCACAGCGCGCAACATTGGTCGCAAAGCGCGGATCGGTGGCGAGGGGCAGCGCAAGAGTGTTGCACAGACGTACAAACATCGCATCATTGCCTGCCGCGATCACCAGAAAACCATCCGCAGCCCGATAAGTCGAAAACGGCGTGATGGTCGGGTGGCGCGCGCCGGTGCGGCCCGGAGGTTTCCCCGTGGCCGTGGTGATCGCGATGGAATGCTCTTGAATGGCCAACTGCGCGTCCAGCATTGCGACGTCGATCTTGGCCCCCAGCCCGGTTTTCTCGCGGTCATACAGCGCCGCCAGAACGCCCTGCGTGAGATACATGCCTGCGACGATGTCGCCCACGCTGGCCCCCACCCGCACCGGGGGGCCGCCCTCCTCACCGGTGATGCTCATCACGCCACCACGTGCCTGCACCACCATGTCATACGCCGGCTTCTCGGCATCCGGTCCGGTGTGACCGAACCCCGACACCGCGCCATAGATCAGGCGGGGGTGGGTTTTGTGCAAAGTATCAAAGCCATAGCCCAGTCGCTCCATCACGCCGGGGCGGTAGTTTTCCAGCAAGACATCGGCGCGCGCCAAAAGGGCCTCAAAGATCGCGCGGTCGTCAGCGTCTTTCAGGTCCAGGGCGATTGAAGCCTTGCCCGCGTTCAGCGCCGCGAAATACGCGCTTTCGCCACGCACAAAGGGGGGGAAGGCGCGGGTGTCATCGCCTGCACCGGGGCGTTCAACCTTGATGACCCGCGCGCCCAAGTCGGACAGGGTATGGCTGGCAAAGGGGCCTGCCAGGACATGGGTCAGGTCCAGAATGGTGATGTTTGACAAGGGGGGCATGGCGTCCTGCGGGATGAGATCTCGGGGCAATCCTACGCGCGGTCTGTAACAGGCGCAACGCAGAGCAATCACCACCACATTGCCCCCGGACACGTTCAGGGCTTCTTGCGCAGACGGGAGACCCCGGATCAAGTCAAAGCGGGTTGGGGTCAGCCTGCGCGAAACTGCTTGGCAAGTTTCAGACCCTGCCCCTGATAGTTCGATGCAATCCCCGCGCCGTACAGGGTTTCTGGCCGTTCGGCCATGCGTTCATACACCAGCCGTCCCACCACTTGCCCATGTTCCAGCACAAACGGCGCCTCGTGGCAGCGCACTTCCAGCACCCCCCGCGAGCCGATGCCGCCCGCGGTAACATGACCAAAGCCCGGATCAAAGAACCCTGCGTAATGCACCCGGAATTCACCGACCATCGCCAGGAAAGGCGCCATTTCTGCGGCATAATCGGGGGGGATCGTCACCGCCTCGCGGCTGACTAGAATGTAGAACGCGCCGGGGTCCAGAATGATGCGCCCGGATTTGGAGTGGATTTCCTCCCAAAACTCCGACGCCGGGTAATGCGCGATGCGGTCCAGATCCACGACGCCGGTGTGGGGCTTGGCGCGATAACCGACCAGATCGCCGGTTGCGGGGCGCAGATCGACGGAAAAGCCCAACCCCTCGGAGATCACGGCCTCACCGGACACCAGTGCATCGACCCTGTGAAGCGCGGTCAACTCGGCATCCGTCAGCACCGATTGACCTTGCCGGAACCGGATCTGGTTCAACCGCTGCCCCGCGCGGACCAGCACCGAGAACGACTTCGGACAAACCTCTGCATAGAGGGGGCCATCATATCCCTCGGGGATGCGATCAAATTCGGTGCCGCCGTCGGTGATGGTCCGGGTCAGCAAATCCAGCCGCCCGGTCGAGGATTTGGCATTGGCAACGGCGGTGATGCCAGGGGGCAGGGACAGGCACTCCATCAGCGGAATCACATAGACGCAGCCCTTTTCCAGCACCGCGCCCTCGGTCAGATCGACCCGGTGCATTTCAAATTCCGCAATGCGGTCAATGACTTTGCGGCCATTCCCCACCAAGAAAGACGCCCTGACCCGATAAGCGACCGCACCCAAACGCAGATCAAGGCTGGCCGGTTGAATTTGGCCCGCATCAATCGCGGGCTCGGCGGCAATGGACCCTGCGGCAATCAGACGGCGCAGGCTTTGCGCGGGAAGAACGCCGGGATGAGTCATTTGTGTTTCCTTGTTGGTCGTAAAACGGAACAGCCCGCGCTGCCGATGGGCAGGCGGGCTGTTTCGATTTTGGTCGGGCCAGAGAGATTCGAACTCTCGACCTTCCGCCCCCCAGACGGACGCGCTAACCAGGCTGCGCTATGGCCCGACACGGGGTCTTCATACTGATATTCGGGGCAGGGGCAAGCCTGAAAGCGCATCAGCGGTTCAGGCGCGGCCAAAGACCGGTGGGGCCAAAAGCGTTTGCTGCAGAGCCACGAGGCGCGCGTGCAGCGCAATGGCCTCTGGATGGGGGGCAAACGCACCGGCAGGCAGGGCGCGCAGGGCGGCCGCAAGATTGCCTTGGGTAAGAGATGCGTCTGGAGCGGCCTGTTTGGACGTGGCATCAAACACCGCTGCTTGATCGTCGACCAAATCGGATATGGTATCCATTTCAACGGGTTGCCTTGGATCCTGCGTCCTTTCGAACAGATCGGCCACCACTGGCGCTTCGGCAGCAGGGCGGCGCAATGCCGTTTCCAAGGCCACGATGGTGGCGCTTTCTGCGCGTTCGGGCGACACGGATTCACCGTCAAACGCGCCAAAATTAGCAGCCAGCGCAGCCTCCAGCGCCGCCTCGGCATCCATCTCGATATCATCGGGCAAAGGTTCGCCGGACAGCCCTGCCACATGGCGCACGCCAT
>JBIHZO010000517.1:0-2686 GCA_044231405.1 Cypionkella sp.
GGTCGGGGCCTTTGATGGGTCGCGTCTGGTCGGGGCCTCAACCTCCACCTTGATGGAGGATCACACCGACGCCTTCTCAGCCCCCCTGCGCGCCATCGGCCTGCCGGTGGAAACCATCCTATACGGTGCCGAATCCGTGCTGCTGCCGCAGTATCGCGGACAAGGCATCGGCCACCGCTTCTTTGACCTGCGCGAGGCCCATGCCCGCCAACTGGGCCGCAGCCACATCGCCTTTTGCTCTGTGACGCGCCCGCAAGACCACCCCCAACGGCCCGAAACCGCCCGCACCAATGACGCCTTCTGGCGGGGGCGCGGCTATGCCCCCCTGCCCGGCGTGCTGGCTGAGTTCGCGTGGAAAGATGTGGGCGACAGCATTGAAACCCTGAAACCGCTGCAATTCTGGCTTGGCAGAGTCTGAACTTTCCCCTTGAAAACCGCCCCCAACAGGCGCATATCGCCGCGACGCCTGCGGTTCCCGCGGGCCAAATCCTATTGGAGAGACCATGGCCAAGGAAGATATCCTCGAATTCCCCGGTGTCGTGAAGGAACTCTTGCCCAACGCGACTTTCAAGGTTGAACTCGACAACGGCCATGAATTGATTGCGGTGATGGCAGGCAAGATGCGCAAAAACCGCATCCGCGTTCTGGCAGGCGACAAGGTGCAGGTGGAAATGACCCCCTACGATTTGTCCAAAGGCCGCATCAACTACCGCTTCAAGTAAGCCCCATGCGCTTTATTCTCGGATCAGGCAGTCCGCGCCGGAAGGAACTTCTGGCGCAACTCGGGCTGGTGCCTGACGCCATCCTGCCCCCCGACATCGACGAAGACCCCAAGAAGTCCGAACTGCCACGCCCCTATTGCGCGCGCCTCGCGCGCGAAAAGGCACTGGCGGTGGAGGCGGGCCCCGAAGATATCGTGCTGTGCGCCGACACCACGGTCGCCCTTGGCCGCCGCATTCTGGGCAAGCCCCGCGATGCAGGTGAGGCCGCGCGGTTTCTCACCGATCTGGGTGGCCGCCGCCATCAGGTGATCACCGCCGTGGCCGTGCGCCGGGGCGACCGCATCTGGACCCGCGAAAGCGTGTCGGCGGTGAAGATGAAACGCCTGTCGGACCTTGAATTGAACAGCTATCTCGCGTCGATGGAATGGCAAGGCAAGGCCGGGGGCTATGCCATCCAAGGCGCTGCCGGGGCTTTCATCCCTTGGATTTCCGGGTCCTTCACCGGCATCGTTGGCCTGCCCTTGGCCGAAACCGCCGCCCTGCTGGCCGCCGCTGGCCTTCCCGTCTGGAGCCACCCATGATCCCCACCAGCCGCCTTGTTTTGCTTGATACGATCAAAGACCGCCCTGCCGCCGCCCTTCTGGTCGATGGACGGCTGGAGGATCTGGCCATTGATCCTGCGACCGACGCCCCCCTGCCCGGTGCGATCTATCGCGCGGTGGCGGATCGTCCGATGAAGGGCCAAGGCGGGCTGTTCGTGAAGCTGCCGGAAGGGTCAGGCTTCTTGCGCCAGACCGCAGGCATCGCCCCCGGTCAACGCCTTCTGGTACAGATCACTGGCCCGGCTGAGGCCGGCAAGGCCTATCCCGTCACCACCCGCCTGCTGTTCAAGTCGCGCTTTGCCATCGTGACGCCGGGCGCGCCGGGGCTGAACATCTCGCGCCGCATCAAGGACGAAGCGCTGCGGGCGGAGCTGGAAGCGGTGGCCGCCGCCGCAATGGCGGGTGCAGACGAAACGCTGGGCCTGATCCTGCGATCGGCCTGCGTGCATGCCAATGATGATGAAATCGCCGATGACATCAATGCAATGCGCGATCTGGCGCAGGCGGTTCTGGCCGATCTTGCGGGCGATCCCGAACTGCTGGTCGAAGGCGCTGGCGCACATGAAACCGCTTGGCGCGACTGGGCCGATCCCGAACCCGATCAGGTGATCGAGGGCGGTTTCGCCGATCACAACGTGCTGGAGATGATCGACGCTCTGCTGTCGCCCCGCGTCTGGCTTGGAGAAGGCCATATGATGATCGAACCCACCCGCGCTCTTTTGGCGGTGGATGTGAACACCGGCAACGACACCTCGCCCGCCGCCGCGCTCAAGATCAACATCGCCGCCGCGCGCGAATTGCCGCGCCAACTGCGGCTGCGGGGATTGGGTGGTCAGGTGGTGATCGACTTCGCGCCGATGCCAAAGAAAGAGCGGGCGATCCTGGATCAGGTCATCCGCGCCGCCTTCAAATCGGAGTCGGAGGTCAATCTTGCCGGCTGGACCACGTTGGGTCTTTACGAGATGACCCGCAAGCGCGACCGCCTGCCGCTGGCAGAAGTTCTGGCATGAGCTGCCCGATTTGCCAAAGGGAAGCCGACGCGAAATACCGCCCGTTCTGTTCGCGCCGCTGCGCAGATGTTGATCTGGGCAAATGGCTTACGGGCAGTTACGTGATTCCGACGCAGGCGATTGACGATGAAAACCCGGTTGAAGATACGCCCCCGAAGCCCCAGCCAAAATGATCTGCCCACCCTTTCATTTTTTCACCAAATCCCTCTGGACAGCCCTGCGCCCCTGACGTATCACGCCCACACCAAACAGGGGCTGCGGCCCTGACAGCGTGCCCGGATAGCTCAGTTGGTAGAGCAGCGGATTGAAAATCCGCGTGTCGGCGGTTCAATTCCGTCTCCGGGCACCACTT
>JBIHZO010000518.1:0-2668 GCA_044231405.1 Cypionkella sp.
TTTCGAAGAGCAGCGGGATGTCCAAGACAGCAATATCTGCTGTGCTACGGGCCAGAAAAGCGGCACGGTCGGCGGCAACCATCGGATGGACCACCATTTCGATCCGGGGCAGCAAGGTTGGGTCGGTGGTTATGGCGACCTTCAATGTTTCACGTGAAACATGCCCCTCTTCTGTGGCGGCGGGACACAGTGCCGTCAGAGGGCCAACCGCCGCACCGCCTTTTGCATAAAGGCGGTGCACTGCAGCGTCAGCATCCCAAACCGGCAGGCCGGCAGCGGCAAACATGGCGGCTGTCGTGGATTTTCCCATGCCAATAGAGCCGGTCAAGCCCAGACGAAAGCTCATTTGTTCAATACCGCATCGCGTGTTGCAGCATCCACGTCGGGACGAAGACCGAACCAGCGTTCAAATCCGGGTGCAGCTTGATGCAGCAACATACCAAGTCCGTCGACTGTGGTGCAGCCCATGGATTTGGCTTGAAGCAAAAGCGAGGTTTCCAAAGGGTTGTAAACCAGATCGGTTACGAGTGCGTTTTGCTCGAGTGCGTCCAGTGGCACCCGGAAGTCCGGCTTGCCCGCCATGCCCAGAGATGTTGTGTTTACCACCGTGACAGCACCCTCCAGCATGTTTGGAGCCTGCACCCAATCAAATACCTTCAGTTTGGCTCCAAAATCGGCGCGCAGGGCTTCTGCGCGCGGACGGGTGCGGTTTGCGATGCGAATCTCAGGGACGCCCACTTCGATCAATGCCGCAATCACCGCCCGCGCAGCGCCGCCTGCACCAAAGATCGCGGCTGGGCCTGATCCGGGCTGCCAAGCTGGCGCGTTCTGTCGCAAGTTGGCCATGAACCCGGCACCATCAGTGTTGTCGGCGTGAATGCGTCCGTCCTTGCGAAAAATCAGCGTGTTGGCGGCACCGATCAGAGCGGCGCGATCGGTCACGATATCGGCTATCTTCAGCACCGACTCCTTGTGGGGAATGGTCACATTTATACCGACAAAGCCCAATTTCGGCAATACTTCGAGCACCTGACGCAGGTTCTGCGGGGCGACATCCATCGGAACATAGTGGCCATTGATGCCATAGCGACGCAGCCAATAGCCGTGCAGCGTCGGCGATCGGCTGTGGGCGATCGGGTGGCCGATGACGCCGGCAAGGGGGATGGGGGGCAGGTCGGTCATGTTGTGATGAAGCCTCTTTGTCCAAGATAACCAAGAAGGGGCAGCAGGGGCAGACCCAGAATGGTGAAATAATCGCCTTCAATGGCCGAGAACAACCGCACACCTTCCTCTTCCAGCTTGTAAGCGCCGACTGAATGGCGCGCCGAGTCCCAATTGCGGTCAAGGTAGGCGTCGACATAGACGTCGGACACCGACCGCATGGTTAACCGGGCCTGTCCAACATGCCGCCAGATCGGCTTGCCCTCGTCGTAAAGGACCAGCGCCGAAAGCAATTGGTGCGTTTGCCCGCGCAAAGACCGCAATTGCGTACGGGCGTCATCAACCGATTCTGGCTTGGCAAAAACCTGATCTTTGAACGCGAGGACCTGATCGCAGCCAAGCACCAATGCGCTGGGGTTCTTATCTGACCGCTTGCGCGCCTTCGCCTCTGCCAACGCATCGGCGATATCGCGGGGGGTGGCTCCTTCGCTCTGCAACGCGCGACGGATGGCATCTTCGTCGACGCGGCCGGGCTGGGCCGAAACCTCAAGCCCAGCTTTTTGCAAAAGCTGAAGTCGTATTTCGGATGATGAGGCGAGCAAAAGCGGGCGCGACATGCGGGCGACCTTGTGGATAATCTCTGTTTGTTCCGGTCACTCGTTTTGGGGGTAAACACGGATTTGACCTGAAAAGGCGATAGAGCGCTCTGTTTGTCAAGAAGTCACGGTCATCTCAGCGACTTTGCGCACAGTGGGACAGTCGAAATCCGGCCCTGTGGGCAGACTCTTTTTCCCTGGGCTGTGGATTAATTCTGAATCAATGACATTCAGAATAATTTCTTTTTTATCATGTAGTTATGGGGAGATTGCAGCTGGCATCGCTCTTAGGCGGCTCTTTATCCACCGACAGGGACATGGGGACAAAAAACAGGACAAACCCAGAAATTCTGTTATCCACGGCCCCTACAACATCATCTTCCCTTCTAGATTCTATTCTTTAAGAAGAAGAAGAGAAGTGAGGTGAACCTGTGGGCGACTTTCTGGCGACGTATTATCCTTGGGTGAAAGCCCTGCATGTGATGGCGGTGATCGCCTGGATGGCGGGTCTGTTCTATCTGCCACGTTTGTATGTTTACCACGTGGAGGGGCTGCAAAAGCGCGGGGTCAGACCGGACAGCGATATGGACCTGCTGTTTCAGCATCAGGAGCGCCTGTTGTTCAGCGCCATCACAAACCCAGCCGGTATCGCAACCTGGATCTTTGGCCTGGCCTTGGTCTTCACGCCGGGGATCGTGGTCTGGACAGAGACATGGCCGTGGGCAAAGGCCGGATCGGTCTTGGGTATGACCTGGTTTCACCTTTGGCTTGGATGGCGGCGGAAGGATTTCATGAACGGAACCAACGTCTTGACTGGGCGTCAGTACCGTATGATGAACGAAGTCCCGACTGTTTTCATGGTCGTTATCGTGTTTGCTGTGATCGTGAAGTTCTGAAACGGTTGACTTTGC
>JBIHZO010000119.1:0-8971 GCA_044231405.1 Cypionkella sp.
TCTCCTACTGGGTTGCCCCGATATGGGGCGCGACGGCGGGTTTCCAAAGGCCAATGCGAAACAGCACCTGTGGGCGCAACGCGCTGACAGGTGGCGATCCCGGCATGTGCCAAGGGACCGGAAGCGTCGGCTTCCGGGGAATTAAGTCGGGCGATACGCCGAAGGCCGTGCAGAGTCAAGCGCTGGGGGGACAACAGGGCCAGGGCAAGGTTGTCCCCCGGTGCCACAAGTCCCGCCCGCTGCCTTGCGCCGCAGGCATGTTCAACCCGATGGTGCAAAGCGGACGCAACCTTGGGGCACCGAAAACCGACCCCTCTTGCAATTTGCGCAGGGGTTGGGCTTCAATGTGCGCAAATGCACAGGAGACCGCGCAATGGATAACTGGGACGAGGTGCGCACCGCCTATCAGGTGGCACGGATGGGCACAGTTTCGGGCGCAGCCGATGTGCTGGGCGTCCACCATGCCACCGTGATCCGCCATATTGATGCACTGGAAAAGCGGCTGGGCGCGCGGCTGTTTCAACGCCACGCGCGCGGCTATACGCCGACAGAGGCAGGGCGCGACTTGCTGTTGGTGGCGCAGACCACCGAAGAGCAGTTCGGGCAGTTGGCCAGCCGGATCAAGGGCCAGGGTGAGACGGTCGCGGGCGAATTGGTGGTGACCTCGATCACCGGTATCACCGGCCTGCTGACTCCGGTTTTTGCAGCGTTTCAAGATGCCCATCCGGCCGTGGTGATCCGGTTTCTGACCGACATGCGCCTGTTCCGGCTGGATTATGGCGAGGCGCATGTGGCGATCCGGGCCGGGGGGCCGCCACAAGAGCCAGACAATGTGGTGCAACCGCTGATCACACTGCAAATGGCGATGTACACATCGCGCGATTACATCGCCCGCAATGGCATGCCGCAGGGCGAGGCCGATCTGCCCAACCACCGTTTTATCAGCGCCGACAGCCCAGACAGCCGCGCACCGTTCTACCGCTGGCTGCGCGATGCGGTACCCGCCGAATGCCTGACCTTCCGCGTTACCGAAACGGCTGCCAGCGAGGCCGCGTTGCGCGCAGGCTTGGGCATCGGCTTCATGGCCACACGCGACGCCGCCCATGATCCTGAACTGGTCGAGGTGCTGCCGCCGCGCCCGGAATGGCAGTCGCAGCTGTGGATCGTCACCCATGTGGACCTGCACCGCACGCTGAAAGTTCAAAGCTTTCTGGCGCAGTTGAAGGCGGCGGCGGCAGGTTGGGCTGGGGCATGACCCTGACCGAATCGGCGCGCGGGCATCTGGCAATGCTGGCATTCTCGGCTTTGGTGGCGGGGTCATTCAGCCTTGGCGCGATGGCCGCGCCCTTTGTCGATCCTGCGGCGATCACCGTGCTGCGCTTTGCCTTGGCGGGGGCGCTGGTCGGGGCGGCGGCTGTGGTCAGCGGCAAGATCAACCGGGCCGCATGGCGCGCGCCGTGGCGGTACGTCGTTTTGGGCGCGCTTCTGGGCAGTTATTTTGTGCTGATGTTCTGGGGATTGCAGACCGCTGCGGCGGTGCCAACAGCGGCAGTGTTCACGTTGACCCCACTTATGGCGGCGGGGTTTGCCTGGCTGCTTCTGGGGCAGATCACCACGGGGCGAATGGCGGTGGCCTTGGCCATCGGCGCGGTGGGCGCGCTTTGGGTGATCTTTCGCGGCGATCTGGCGGCGGCCTTGCGCTTCGACATTGGGCGCGGCGAGGTGATCTATTTTGTCGGCTGTATCGCCCACGCCATTTATGCCCCGATGGTGCGCAAGTTGAACCGTGGCGAACCGGCGCTGGTGTTCACCTTTGGCATGATGGTGGCGGGATTCATCCTGCTGTCGCTGTGGGGTTGGCGCGCGGTCGCTGTCACTGATTGGGCAGGGTTGCCGGGGATTGTCTGGATCTGCCTGCTGTATGTCTCGGTTGCGGCCTCTGCGATGACCTTTGTCTTGCTGCAATATGCCACCCTGCGCCTGCCCTCGGCCAAGGTGATGGCCTATACCTATCTTGTGCCATCTTGGGTGATCTTGTGGGAGGTGGCCTTGGGCCGCCCTGCCCCGCCGCTGATCGTTCTGGGGGGGGTGACGCTGACCATTCTGGCGCTTGGAATGCTGCTGAAAGACGAGCAGAGATTGGCGTGACTTGGCTACGATTGCGGGTAGTATCCGCGCAAGACATAGCCCAGCCCGGAGTTTGCCATGACCGATTTTTTTAAAAACATCGCCCCGATCAAGTTTGAGGGCACCGACAGCACCAACGAATTCGCCTTTCGCCATTACGACCCGGATGAAGAAATTCTGGGCAAGCGGATGGAGGACCATCTGCGTTTTGCCGTGGCCTATTGGCATTCTTTCGCTTGGCCGGGAGGGGATCCCTTTGGCGGGCAAACGTTCCAGCGGCCATGGTTTGGCGAGACCATGGACCACGCCAAGATGAAGGCCGATGTGGCGTTTGAGATGTACGATATTCTTGGCGTGCCCTTCTATGCCTTCCACGACGCCGATGCCCGGCCTGAAGGGGCAACCTTTGCCGAAAGCCGCCGCAATCTGGAAGAAATCACCGATTATCTGGGCGAAAAGCAGGCGACCCATAATGCCAGACTGCTGTGGGGCACCGCCAATATGTTCAGCCACCGCCGCTGGATGTCAGGGGCTGCCACCAACCCGGATCCCGAGGTTTACGCCTATGCCGCTGCGACAGTGAAGGCGGCGCTGGATGCCACGCATAAGCTCGGCGGGCAGAATTACGTGCTGTGGGGTGGGCGCGAGGGCTATGAAACCCTGCTGAACACCGACTTGAAACGCGAACGTGCCCACGCCGGACGTTTCCTGCAATCGGTCGTGGAATACGCCCACAAGATCGGTTTCAAGGGTTCCATCCTGATCGAACCAAAGCCACAAGAGCCATCCAAGCATCAATACGACTATGATGTGGCGACGGTTTACGGGTTTCTGAAGGATTTCGGGCTGGAGAAAGAGGTCAAGGTCAATATAGAGCAGGGCCACGCCATTCTGGCGGGCCATTCATTTGAGCATGAAATCGCGACGGCGGCGGCCTTGGGGATTTTCGGGTCGATTGACATGAACCGGAACGATTACCAATCCGGCTGGGACACCGACCAGTTCCCCAACAACCATGCCGAAAAGGCGGTGGCCTTTTACGAGATTCTGCGCGCGGGCGGCTATACCACTGGCGGCACCAACTTTGACGCCAAAGTGCGGCGGCAATCGTTAGACCCCGAGGATCTGATCCTCGCCCATGTCGGCGGCATGGACACCTGCGCGCGGGCGCTGCGCGCGGCAGCCTTTCTGTATGAGGACGGCATTCTGGAGGCCGCACGCGGGGCCCGCTATGCCGGATGGGACCGCGACGGCGCAAAGGCCATGTTGGCACAGCCACTTGAGGCAATTGCCAAGGCGGTGGAGGATACGAACATTGATCCCAAGCCGCGCTCGGGCCGTCAGGAACGGCTGGAAAACCTGTGGAACTATTACGTCTAGGTCGGTCCCACCCCCATTCCCACGCCGCCCCGGCTCGAGTCCGGGGCAGAGCAATGTGTTGCGCTGGCCTGATCCCGCCGCCTGTTGGGGTCGGGCCTTTGCGCCCCAGCGCTGTTCGGCTAGGCTTTCGGAAATGTTGCAAGAAATCAGGCGGGCACATGCAGATCACACGGCGGTCGTTTTCATCCCTTTCCATGGCCGCCTTGCTGTCGGCCTGCATCGGCGGCGGCACTGTCGGCCGCGGTGGGGCAGTGTCGGAATCGCAGTTTCCGGCGCAAGCGAACCCGGCCTTTGATGCTTGGGTCGAAGGCTTCAAGGCCCGTGCCACGGCCAAGGGCATTTCGGGGGCCACCGTCAACCGCGCCTTTCAGTCGGTCGGCTTCTTGCCCGGCGTGATCGAGCGTGACCGGAACCAGACCGAATTTACCCGCAGCATCGAGGATTATCTGGCCATCGCCGCTTCTGAGGAACGGGTCAGCAAAGGACGCGCGGCGATGCGCGCGCAGGCAGGCACGCTGGCCGCGATTGAGGCGCGCTATGGGGTGGAGCCGCAGGTGGTGGCCGCGGTCTGGGGTCTGGAAAGCTTTTTCGGCGAACGGCGCGGGTCGGTGCCCGTGATGTCGGCGCTGTCGACACTGGCCTTTGACGGGCGGCGCGGCGCGTTCTTTGAACAACAGCTGATCGCGGCTCTGAAAATCCTGCAAAACGGTGACACCACGCCCGAACGGATGACCGGCAGCTGGGCAGGCGCGATGGGGCACACGCAGTTCATCCCGACATCATACCTTCTCTTTGCCGTGGATTTCACCGGCGACGGGCGGCGCGACATCTGGGCTGATGATCCGACCGATGCGCTGGCCTCCACTGCGGCCTACCTCGCGAAATCGGGATGGACCCGCGGTCAGCCCTGGGGAACGGAAGTGCAGGTGCCAAGCGGCTTCAATACCAGCCTTGCGGGCCGCAGTACGACGCGCAGTCCGGGCGCCTGGGCCGAAATGGGCGTGCGCGACATGAATGGCGGCGTGGTTGCGAACCATGGCGCGGCGTCGATCCTGCTGCCTGCGGGCGCAAATGGCCCGGCCTTCATGGTCTTCCGCAACTTCACTGTGATCACACGCTACAACAACGCCGAAAGCTATGTGCTGGGCGTGGGCCATTTGTCCGACCGCCTGCTGGGCCGTCCGGCCATTCGCGGCAACTTCCCACCCGACGCAGCCGGGATGAGCATTGCCGACCGTCAGGCGCTGCAACGCAAACTGACTGCGGCGGGATTCGACACTGAAGGAAGCGATGGCGTCATAGGTGCCAAAACCCGTGCGGCGATTTCGGCCTTCCAGCAAAGCCGTGGTTTGCCCGTGACCGGAGAGCCCTCGCTTGACCTGCTGCGGATGATGGTCTGACAAAAGGCAAAGGGCTTGGGTTTTTCAACCCAAGCCCCTGAATTTTATGGTGGTCCCAGAGCGATTCGAACGCCCGACCCTCAGATTCGTAGTCTGATGCTCTATCCAGCTGAGCTATGGAACCATCTGGCTTGCGTTTAGCCGCCAGCGAGCCTGCTTTGCAAGTGGGATTCGATGACTTTGCGTGATCAACGCAGAGGAAATTGCGAAAATTGCCGGGTACCTGACCTGCCTCCAACGGCTTTTTGGCCCTGAAACCGGCTGGCAATAGAAATGCTGTCTGCTGATTCAAGGTCTCATCACGCGAATTTAATGAACGGCATCGTTCAGTTTTATGTTTACCTTCCGGTCTCGTTCACTATATACCGATCACATCGAAACAAGACGCGAGGCAGGGTCGATGACGTGAAAGAAAAACCAGCCTTGTGAAAGACTTGGCCACAGTGGCCACCCCATTGACCGCGCATGGCTGCCTCCGGGCGCTGCCCGGTTCCGGCTTTGAAAAACACTGCCCCACCGCCGTCTCCCATTGGGAACGGGCCAGAGAAGGCATGTCCGACCAACCATGAAAGAAATGCAAATGTTGAAATCCATCCTGACCCCCGCCCTGATCGCCCTGACCCTTGCTGGCGCAGGCGCTGCCTATGCTGCATCACCCTCGGCGGATGCCCAACTTGCCGCCTCGGCAGGCGTGGCTGCGGGCCAATACACCGCAGCCGAACTGCAGGCGATCATTGTGGCGCGCCGTGACAACGACACCTCTGCATTGAACTTTTACCTGTCGGGTGCCAACCGTACCGCCGCAGCGCAAAGCGACGCCGCTGGTCAGTTGGCAAATCTCGCAGGCGTGGCCCCCGGCACCTATTCGGCCAGCGAACTGGCGCTAATCATCGAAGCCCGCCGTGACAATGACGCCGGGCGCGCCGCCTTCATCCTGTCGGGCAAAAATCGCACTGTGTCGGCCGAAGCCGCAGCCGTAACCCCCGGTGAGGCGCAGATTGCCGCCTCTCTCGGCCTTGATCCGGCACAGTATACGCTGGCAGAACTGACCCGTCTGTCGGCCGCTGCCAACGACTGATCCTGACGGCTTGGACCCCGCAACGCCGGCTTCTGTTGAAGCCGGCGTTTGCATTTGCTAAGCGAGGACACAATGACTTGCCCGAACCCGCCCAAAACCCTAGCTTGTGCGCTGTCCCTGACGCAGGGACTGACGGGGGCAAGTCTGATGATTCTGAAATCGCCGGGACGACCAAAGGACATGGAAAAACGGTCAGCAATTCTGGCCGCCGCCAGCGAGTTGTTTGCCCAGCGCGGCATGGAAGGCGTGCCCGTTGAAATGATCGCAGCCGCCGCCGGTGTTTCCAAAGTGACGGTCTACGCCAATTTCAAGGACAAGCCTGCCATTCTGGAGGCCATCGTCGCCCGTGAAACCGACCGACTGGCGCAGGATGTGGCCGCACGCGCAAAGGGCGATGGTTGTTTGGGCGACAGGCTGCGACAGGTTGGCGGAGCGCTGGTCGCCATGATGAACGAGCCGTGCCATCTGGCGCTTGACCGCTGCCTGAGCCTTGAAGCGCAGCGCAACCCGGATCTTGGTCGCCGCTTTTTCGACGCGGGCCCCGGACATCTGCGCGACATCATTGCCGCACTGTTGACCGAAGCCGCGGCAGCAGGGGAAATCAAAGCCGATTGCCCCCGCACAGCAGCCGAAGATTTGCTGGGCCTGTGGCTTGGCTTTACGGCAGTGGAAAAGCGGTTCTTGTGCAAATCATCGCAGCCAGACGCACTGCCAGCCCGAATTGACCGGGGTGTCACGCTTTTTCTGAAAGCCTATGCGACCGAATGATTTTGGAAGAATGGTGGTCCCAGAGCGATTCGAACGCCCGACCCTCAGATTCGTAGTCTGATGCTCTATCCAGCTGAGCTATGGAACCATCTTGGGTCATCTAGCCCCAGCCGCAGGGCTTTACAAGGGCGAATGCGCAGGCGGCCGCGGCAAAGGTCAATCAGTGGCGATGGCTTTGGGCAGGTGGATCATGAATTCGGTGCCCTCTGCATCGCTGCGCGCCAGTTCCAGGCGACCGCCGTGACCGCGCACCAACTCGGCTGCAATTGCCAAGCCAAGCCCGGTGCCGCCCTTGCGCACGCTGCCCTGAAACGCCTCGAACAAATGCTCACGCGCCTTGTCGGGCAGGCCGGGGCCAGTGTCGCCAACCCTGATCCACCATTCGGCGGGCGTCTCACCAGCAGATATTTCAATGGTGCCGCCTTGCCCGGTCGCCTCTATCGCCTGACGCGCATTGCGCAGCAGATTGGCCAGCACCCGGAACAACTGTTCGCTGTCGGCGTGGATCACCAGATCGGCGGCGATCTCGATCAGGCATGTCACCGCACCATCGGTGGCCAAGCCCTCGCCTTCGGCCACATCCTCGACCAAAGCGGCCAAGGCGACGGGCTGCAAATCGGGGCTGGCCTCTTCGGCCTTGCCAAATTTCAGGGTTGATTCGCACAGGGACACGGCACGCGCGATGGAATTGACCAGCTTGGGTGCCGCGCGCGCCACCACCGGGTCTACGCTGTCCTCGATCCGGTCAGCAAACAGTTGCGCCGTGGTCAGGATGTTGCGCAGGTCGTGGCTGATCTTTGCGACAGCCCCGCCCAGTTGCGCCAGCCTCTCCTTTTGCCGCAAGCTTCCGGTCAGCTGCGTCTGCATCGACTGCATCGCCTCTTCCGCCACCCGCAATTCGGTCACCCGGGCGGTGGGGGCGATCACACGGCGCGCATCCTCGGGGGCCTGCGCATAGGCCTGCATATGATCCACCACCCTGCGGATAGGCAGCACGATCAGCCGCTGCACTGCCAGAAACAGAAAGAACGCCGTTACCACCGAGATCAACGCCGACAGGAACAGGATTCGCCCGCCGTAATCAATCATCGCCGCCCGCAAAGGTGTGGCATCCATGGTGATTTCAATCAGCAGTCCGGCCTGCTGCACCGGATAGCCGATCACCCGGATGATCTTGTCGCCCGGATCGATCAGGCAGGTGAAGGCGTCGCGAATCAGTTCCCAGGGGCCCGCCTCGCGCAGGTCAAAGGTCGCGGCGATGGGTTCGGGGATTTCGGACGACAATACCAGTTGCCGCACCTCGTCCCGGCGCAGCACGACGTTGTACACCTCGGCATTGGCCAGCAGTTCCAGTTCCAGCGCGGGCGTCACCATGTCTTCGGCGGCCAGTTGCGCCAGCGCTGCGATCTGCGCCTTTTCCAGCCGCATGGTCAGGAAATCGGCGCGGAAGCGGGCAATCGAGGGCACGAAGATCAGCACTTCGGCCAGCATGACAAAGCCGATGGTCAACATCAGGAACCGCCCCGACAGGGTGTTCAGAAATCCGCCCCGCCCAATTTGCACCTGTCGATCATCCTCTTTGCTCAAATATCTTCTGAGGCTTGAGGGGCACCCCCCCAATGCTGCCCCCGCGCGCTTTACGGTATCAGCGACTGCACCAGCCGCACCACTTGCTTCAGCCTAGGATTATCAAAGAGTTTCGGTGAAAAATAGGCCCCAGCAGCGCGTTTGGAAATCTCGGATCGGGTCGGATAAGGGGCAATCATGCCAGCCACCTGCCCCACTTTGGCACCCGTGGCCATCGCCAAGGCCCAAAGCCCGATCAACTCTCCGGCCTGAGCGCCGACTATGGTCACGCCAACGGGCCGTGATTTGACCAGCATCAGCTTGAGAAAGCCGTCAGCTCTGGCTTCAGTGATGGCGCGATCGTTGTGGGCGAAGTCCTGCCGCAGAACGGTGAGTGCCGCGCCATGGGCTGTGCGGGCGGCGGCTTCGGTCAACCCGATCTGCGCCAGTTCGGGGTCTGTATAGGTGACTTGCGGGAATACTGTGGCGGCTTTTGCGGGCAGGCCAAACAGCACTTGCCGGATGATCACCCCCGCATGTGCTCCTGCAACATGGGTGAATTGCGCGCCCCCCGCGGCGTCGCCCACTGCATAAATGCGGCGGTTGGACGTGCGCAGCGCGGGCGTCACCGTCACCCCTCTGGCCGTGAAAT
>JBIHZO010000519.1:0-2651 GCA_044231405.1 Cypionkella sp.
TGGCCACATGAAAATGATGAAAACTGTTCCAATCGCGGCCTCTGGCTGTTGCAGCAAAGGCACGGTAGCAGTCCAAAGCGACAGGGCGTGGTCGCAAGACGCGCGCGCCATGTCGAAAACCGCCTCTGACTGTCGCGTTTGGGCGCATAGAACAGAGCACAATCAGTCGATGGGGAATCGGATATGCCGGACGTGACAGTGGTGTTTTGGCGGGATATTCCGGCGCAAGTGATCGTTGGCAAGGGACGCGCAGCGTCCAAGGTGCAGCTTCCTGAACGGTTTGAGCAGGCGATTGACCGCTGCGCGATGAAGATCGGCGCCAAGGATGCAGATGCCTATCTGGCCGAGTGGCGCAAGGCAGCCCCTTACGCGGTGGAGGGTGAAGCCGCCGTTGTGGCCGCATCCGAGGCCGCACGCCTGGACGCCGAATACGACACTGATCGTCTGAAAATCCTGATCGCCGCCGAGGGTTGGGCAACCGCCTGATCCCCTTCCGACCATATAAGGAGGCCCCATGGCCCTGTTCAATTTTCGCCGCGAGGCCACCTCTCCTGCCGGGGCCAGCCATGAGGTTGAGGCCTTTCTGAAAGGCTATTCGATCGAGGTGATGCCGCGCACCGCCGAAAAGGTCGAGGATTTCCGCGCCCTGTTGCCAAAAGGAACACGCGTTTACATCGCCCATATCGAGGGCACGCCGATTGAGGAAATGGTGGCCACCGCCAAGCGCATCGCTGGAGAAGGCTTTGATGTGATGCCTCATTTTCCGGCGCGCATCATCGCCAGTCGCGCCATTCTTGCCGATTGGATCGCGCGCTATCAGGGTGAGGCCGGGGTGAAACAGGCGCTGTTGCTGGGCGGCGGTGTCAGCACGCCTGCCGGCGATTACCACAGCTCCATGCAGTTGATCGAAACCGGGCTGTTCGACGGGTTTGACCGTCTGCACGTCGCGGGCCACCCCGAGGGCAACAAGGACATCGACCGCGATGGCGGCGACGCGATCATCATGCAGGCCCTGAAGTGGAAACAGGCGTTTTCGGAACGCTCCGATGCGAAAATGGCGATCGCGACGCAGTTCTGCTTTGAGGCTGATCCGGTGATCGCCTGGTCCAACCATCTGGCCGAAGCGGGCGTGCATCTGCCCATCCACATCGGTGTGGCTGGTCCGGCCAAGCTGCAGACCCTGATCAAATTCGCGATCTCCTGCGGTGTTGGCGCCTCTTTGCGCGTGCTGCAAAAACGCGCGATGGACGTGACCAAACTTTTGCTGCCCTATGAGCCGACCGACTTCGTGGCGGGTCTTGCGGCGCACAAGGCCCGCAATCCGGCCTTCGGCATCGAACAGGTGCATTTCTTCCCGCTGGGCGGCATTAAGACCAATGCGGCTTGGGTGACTGACAACGGCGGCGCCTCGGGCGTTCCCGCAAACGCTTGAAAGAGGTTTAAGAATGACCCGTACCGTTATTGAATCCAAAACGAAAACCGTGATCATCGGTTTCGACGAACCCTTCTGCGTGATCGGTGAACGCATCAACCCGACGGGCCGCAAAAAGCTGGCGGCAGAGCTGGAGATGGGCAATTTCGACACCGTCCTGCGCGACGCGCTGGAGCAGGTGGCCTGCGGTGCCACTGTGCTGGATGTGAACTCGGGTGCCGTGTTCACCAACAAAATGGCCGAAGACCCGCGCTATGCGGACAACAACTTTGTTGAACCGCCGCTGATGCGCGAAATGATTCTGCGAATTCAACAGGTTGTGGATGTGCCTTTGTGCATCGACAGCTCGGTTCCAGGCGCTTTGGAGGCCGGACTGATGGCCTGCGAAGGCCGCCCCTTGCTGAACTCGGTGACGGGTGAAGAAGAGCGGATGGAGTTGGTGCTGCCGCTGGTCAAGAAATACAATGTGCCGGTTGTGGCGATTTCGAACGATGACACGGGTATCAGCCAGGACCCAGACGTGCGCTTTGCTGTGGCCAAGAAGATCGTCGAACGCGCCGCCGATTTCGGCATTCCGGCACATGACATCGTGGTAGATCCCCTGGTGATGCCGGTCGGTGCAATGGGATCGGCGGGACAACAGGTGTTTGCGCTGGTGCGGCGTCTGCGCGAAGAATTGGGCGTCAACACCACTTGCGGCGCGTCGAACATCTCGTTCGGCCTGCCCCACCGTCACGGCATCAACGCGGCGTTTTTGCCGATGGCGATTGGCGCGGGGATGACGTCTGCGATCATGAACCCGGTCCGTCAGGTCGAAATGGAGGCGATTCGCGCCGCCAACTTCCTGATGAACCACGACGCCAATGGCGGCGAATGGATTCGCTTTGCCAAAGTGCTGGAGGCTGTTGAAGCGGGTGCAACCTTTGCCGAAGCTTCCGCTGCGGCGACGGCGGCAACATCAGGGCGGCGCGGCGGGCGGCGCGCCCGCGGCTAAGATACAAAGGCCCGCCCGATCCGGCGGGCCTTTTGATTACACCTGCCGCTTTGACGCCTGACGCGCACGGCGCAAGTCCGCTTGGCGCTGATGCTCGGCAATCTCTTCCTCGGTCAAGGCCGCGCGTTCTGGTGCCGCTGGTTTACCAACCCGCGACGCCATGCCAATGCCCTTGTTCACCGCGCCATTCACCGCGCGGCGCAACAGGGTGTTGATGATCATCTG